>CACENB010000037.1 GCA_902561015.1 uncultured Pelagibacteraceae bacterium | reverse complement strand
TAGACCAATAATATTAGATGAGCTTGCAAAGAAGATACAAAGTAGATACATAATGTATTTTCATAACGATCCATTATCAATGAATGGATCAAAAACAATTAATCAAAGATTAAATATAATTTCCACTGTCGAAAAGATAATTTTTGTAAGTGAATGGACTCAAAAAAGATTTTTTATTGATATAGATGATAAATTAAAAACTAAAACTGAAGTAATTTACCCAAGTGTTAACAAAAAAAAGAAACTTTCGGAAAAAAAGAATTTAATTACTTTTATTGGAAAATTAAATGACTCAAAAGGTTACGACCTTTTTGCAAAAGCCATTGTAAAAATTCTTGATGAATTTCCAAACTGGAAAGCATATTCACTTGGTGATGAAGAAAGAAGAAATATTTATATTAATCATAAAAATCATTATGAATTAGGATTTCTAAATCATAAACATGTCTTGGAACTTTTAGATAAAGTATCAATTTCAGTTGTCCCCTCGAGGTGGGAAGAACCTTTTGGAAGAACAGCTTTAGAGTCTTCATCTAGAGGATGTGCAACAATAATATCTAATAGAGGTGGATTACCTGAAACAACAAATCAAGCAATAATATTAAAAAATTTAAATGATGAAATCTTATATAAACAAATACGTGACTTAATCAAAAATGATAAAAGAAGAAAGCAAATTCAAAAAGACTCATTAAATAATGTTCAACACGTAATTACGTCAAACTCAAAAATTATTGACAAGATAAGACAAGAAAGTCTCCCTTACAGTAATTTTAATTTTATCAAAAAAAAGATAAAAATTCTTAACATATATAATCAAGGTCAAAAACTAAACCATAGACTTTACAATATTTCAGTAGGTAAAAAGTTTTCAAATGGATTTATTAGAAATGGCCATGATGTATTAGAAATAAGTGATAGAGATTATATTAAAAATAACAGATCCTTAAATTTTTTGTCTACAAAAAACACTTTTCAAAAATATTTATTAGAAACATTTAAAAATTATAATCCTGATTTAGTTTTTTTTGGTCATACAAAAAATATTGATCATGAAACGATATATAATTTCAAGAATATAAATAGAAATTTGATAGTTTCACAATGGAATGAGGATCCTATAATGCCAAGCCTGGAATATTCAAAGGATAATATACTAAATATTAAAAGGTATTCTGAACTGGTTGATCATACTTTTATAACAACACATCCTGAGGAATTGGTCAAACAAGATAAAAATATAAAAAATATACATTTTTTTTCGTGCCAGTAGATAGGAACATAGAATTTTTTGATGTTTATAAACTAAATCCACAAAAAGATCTTTTCTATGCAATGAGTCACGGTGTTAATAGGGCTGTCTTAAAAGAGGGTACTGAGGACGATAGAATTCTTTTTTTGAATAAATTGGTAAAAAAAATTCCAAATATAAAATATGATTTTTATGGTTTTGCAAATAAACAACCTATTTGGGGGAACAATTTTTTTAGAACACTAATTAATTCAAAAATGGCTCTAAATTTAAGTCGAGGAAAACCTACAAAATATTATTCTAGTAACAGAATAGCATCAATTATGGGAAATGGCCTTTTAACATTTATTGATAGTAAAGTTAAAATGAATCATTTTTTTTCAAATAAAGAGATAATTTTTTATAAAAATATTAATGATTTATCTGAAAAAATTAAATTTTATGCTAAAAACGACAAATCAAGAATTAAAATTGCAAAAAATGGAAAAAAAAAATATTTCAAACTATTCAATGAAAAAAGAGTTGCTAAATATATAATCGATATTTCTCTTGGGAAAAACTATAATTTATTTTAATCTATCTTTTAATTAGATGAGAAAGAAAATCATTACTAAAATATCAGAAGGCCTTGGCAATCAACTTTTTATGTATGCCAATTCTTATTCGTTGTCTAAAAAAAATAATTTTGATCACTATATAGATAGAGCAAGTGGATATTATCAAAAAAAGCATATGTATGCTTTTATTTTAGATAGATTTTGTATATCAGCTGTCACAGCATCTAAAGAATTTTCATTTGAAAATCCTTATAAAAATTTATTAAAAAAAATTTTAATTTTCTTTGATATATTTAGAAGAAAAAAAAAATTTTATTTTGAAAAAAAGGATTCTGATAAATTTACAAAATATTCTCCATTAGATCTTTCTAAAGCTCACA
>CACENB010000036.1 GCA_902561015.1 uncultured Pelagibacteraceae bacterium | reverse complement strand
CAACCCTTATTGTGTAAATTTTCTATCTTACTTTTAATACTTGGATTTCCATACCTCATAGCAAAATCTACGACTACATTTTTTTCAGATATTAATTTTGATAATTTTTTTGATTGTTGTCGAGTATAATAAAGCAATGGAGAGATATTTTCTTTTTTCATCCAAATTTCTTTATATGCCTTAGCAGTTTTAGAAGGCCTCAAATTTAATATAAAAATATTTAGTATAATTTGCCAAAGTATAGGATTAACTTCTATTACTCTCCTATCGGATAAAAACTCCTTTAAATATTTTCTTATATCTAACCAGCTCGTTGAGTCAGGTGTTCCCAAATTAATTATTAAAACACCAGTTTTACCGTAATTAACCTGAGGATGATTTTTACTGTTTTCCATTTAATAATCTTTTACCGTTTTCACTAAATAGTTCATCATTTCAGGGTCTGTGTCAGGTAAAATTCCATGCCCTAAATTGAATATATAAGGGTGATCTTTAAAGATATCTAAATATCTTCTTGCTTCTCTTTTTAAATTTTCTTGATCAGTCAACAAAATTTTTGGATCCATTCCTCCTTGAACAGGAATTTGAATATCTTTTAAAATCTCTTTAGGGTCAACTTCATAATCAATACAGACGGCATCAGGCTTAACAATTTCGCAGTAATCTTTATATCTTTTTATACCCTTAGGAAAACATATGACTGGAGTGTTTAAAGATTTTGTATATTCAACCAAATTTACAGTAGGTTCATAAACATAATCTGACAAATCTTTTTCATTTAATAATCCAGCCCAACTATCAAAAATTTGAATAATTTGTGCACCGTTTTCAACTTGAAGTTTGATATGCACTTTTAAAAACTTTTCGATGATCTCTAAAGTTTTACTTATTAAGTTTTTATCTTTAAAAAAATCATTCTTTAAACCCGACTTTGGTGATTTTCGATTTATCATGTACACTAAAAGAGTCCACGGAGCACCAACAAAACCTATTGTGCTCTTATTTTTTGTAAGAGCGTCATTATTAATTAAATTAACAAGTTTATAAACTGGATTAAGTTTCTCAACAAAATTTGTTTCATTCAATTTTAAAATACTATCTAAATTTAAATTACCCAATATAGGTCCAATACCTTTCTTAAATTCAACTTTTTGATTTAATCCATATGGCAGCATTAGAATATCTGAGAAAATTATTGCAGCATCTAAATCAAATCTTTTTAAAGGCTGTAAAGTAATTTCAGCTGATAACTTTTCGTTTAGACATAACTTTATAAAATCGGGATTTTTACTTCTAATTTCTCTAAATTCTGGCAAATATCTTCCTGCTTGTCTCATAATCCATATTGGCTTTATTGTTGTATTGTTATTTTTTAAAACTTTATAAATAGGGGTCATATTTAATATATATAATATAGGATTGTAGTATTATTAGGGAGTGTGAATAATGGTAACTTTTTTTTATCAACATTTTATTAACTACTTATTCTTAAATTTATCATTAATTAATAAGTAACTTATGAATTACCCAACCATTTGTATATTTGTTTTTCATTAAATAAATTATGTTGATAAAACCCTTATTTTACAAGTAATTTTAAATAAAAATAAATTTGTTTAATTTTATTAAGATATTACAAAGATATTAACAAAATATACATGAGTAATACTTATCAAATATTCTTAATTTCCGATTCTACAGGAGAGACTTTAGATAGAATATTTTTATCTTTAAAAGCACAGTTTAAAAATATTGATTATAAAGTTAATTCTTATTCTTTTACACGTACTGAAAACCAAATTTCCAAAATACTTGAGATAGCAGAAAAAGAGGAAAATTCCATTGTTTTATATACAATTGTAGACAACAACTTAGCCAAAAGTTTAGCCAACTCTTGTAATAAAAGGAGAATACCTTGTTTCGGGGTACTGGGTAGTTTGATATTAAATTTTTCAAAATTATTTAATCAAAAAGCATCTCATGAACCGAGCGGTCAACACGTTTTAGACGAAGAGTACTATAATAGGATTGAAGCTATTCAATACACGATGAGCCATGACGATGGAAACTTACTCATTGATATTGAAAAATCTGATATAATTTTATTAGGTGTTAGCAGAACCAGCAAAACACCCACCTCAATATATTTGGCAAACAAAGGCTATAAAACAGCAAACATACCTTTGATTAATCAGAATTCCATACCGAAAAATTTAAAAACAAACCCACAAAAATTCTGTATTATTGGGTTGACGACTGAAGCTGAAAGGTTAGCTGATATAAGAAAAAATCGAATA
>CACENB010000035.1 GCA_902561015.1 uncultured Pelagibacteraceae bacterium | reverse complement strand
AGAACTATTAATTCAATTCAATCAAAAATTTAATAAACTTAAAAGTGACTTAGGTAATTTAGGTGAAAATAAGCTTTTACTGATTACAGCTGTAAAAATTATGGATGAATACTATGAAACAAAAAAAAAAGTTGAGCAAAAAAAAACGGAATTAAGAGATTTGTCAAATAAGTTTAAGGAACTTAAATCATTGATATATGAATATAGGGATAAAAAAGAGAATGAAATAAAACAATTGAACTTAAAGCATATTAATTTGAAAAATGAAATTCAACTAAATCAAGAGAGTTATGAAAAATTAATTGATGATGCTACAAATGAAATTTCAAATTTTATAGAAAAAACAAACTTAGAGAAGTTGTCTTAAAATTCTGTGAAAAAATACCAAATCAGAAAAAAATTTTTAAAGCTTAGAGAAAACAAGACACAAAAACTTAAATCGATTAATCATAATGATATTATTAAACTTTTAAAAAAAAAAAGAATTAAAGGAAAAATAATTGGAGGATATTACCCTTACAATAACGAGCTAGACTGTATCCAAATTTTGGAAAAATTAGAGAAGAAAAATTATACAATTTCTTTACCTAAAATTAAAAAAAATTTTCAAATGGATTTTATTCAGTGGAACTTCAAAGAACCGTTAGTTATAAATAAATTTGGTATACCAGAACCGAGTAATGGCAAAATAAAATTTCCAGATATATTGTTAGTACCTTTGTTGAGTTTTGATGCAAAATTGAACAGAGTAGGTTATGGAGGCGGTTTCTACGACAGATATATCCAAAGAATTAAAATAAAAAAAAAACCACTCCTTGTTGGATTGGCTTACTCTTTCCAAAGAGTTAAAAGTATTTCTACAAATATATATGACAAAAAACTTGATTTTGTAGTGACAGAAAAAAAGATTATAGAATGAGAATATTGTTTTTAGGTGACGTTGTAGGTAATTCAGGATGTTCAAAATTAATTGAAAATCTTCCTTCTCAAAGAAAACAAAGAGAGATCGATTTTGTAATCGTAAATGGAGAAAATGCAGATGAAAGTGGGGTTGGTCTAACACAAAAAATTTGCGAAAAATTCTTTTTAAGTGGGGTTGATGTAATTACAAGTGGAAATCACATTTGGGATCAGAAAGATATAATGCAATTTATTGAAAATGAAAAAAGAATATTAAGACCAAAAAATTTTTTTGAACCTTCCCCAGGAAAAGGTTTTGAAATCTTTACGACCGATAATAATTTCAAAATTGGAGTTTTAAATTTAATTGGAAATGTTTTTATGAAAAAAAGTAATGATGTTTTTGAATCAGCAAACCAATTTATTAATAAGTTTAAGTTGAAAGAGGATTTTGATTTTTTAGTTGTTGATTTTCATGGAGAAATTACAAGTGAAAAAAATGCAATTGGACATTATTTTGATGGTAAAGCCTCGCTTGTAGTAGGTACACATACACATATACCAACTAATGATGCAAGAATTTTACAAAACGGTACTGCATATCAAACTGATGCAGGGATGTGTGGTGATTATGACTCAGTTATTGGGATGAATAAAAATAACTCATTAAACAGATTTATGAAAAAAGATTCGACAAAGCATTTTCCGGCAAATGGAAATTCTACTTTATGCGGGGTAATTGTTGAGTGTAATATAGAAACTGGTTTGGCTAATAAAGTTGAAAGTTATATTTTTGGAGAGCAATTAAAAAATAGTTGATTTATGGCTGGACATTCACATTGGGCAGGTATTAAACATAAAAAGGGAAAGGCAGATAAAGAGAGGTCTAAAATATTTTCCAAGTTATCAAAAGAAATTACTGTTGCTGCAAAATTGGGAGATAAAGATCCAAGTATGAATCCCAGATTAAGATCAGCAATTCAGGCCGCAAGATCTGCGAATATGCCTAAAGATAATATTGAAAGAGCTGTAAATAAATCATCATCAAATAATGGTGCTAATTTTGAAAATTTAAGATATGAAGGTTTTGGACCAAATAAAGTTGCCGTTATCGTGGAGACATTAACAGATAACAAAAATAGGACTGCATCGAAAATAAGAACTATTTTTCAAAAATCTGGAGGCAATCTTGGGACACAAGGCTCAGCTTCTCATAATTTTACACAACTAGGTGTCATAAAAATTGACAAAGATGAAATTTCAGAGGAAAAAATTTTAGACTTAGCTATTGAGGCAGGTGCCGATGAATGTAAATCTAATACGGAATTACATGAAATTCAATGTTCAGTAATTAATATATATAATATTAAAAGAGAGCTAGAGAAAAAAATTAGTAATTTCATATCAACTGGAATAGAATGGGTTCCACTAAACAATGTACA
>CACENB010000034.1 GCA_902561015.1 uncultured Pelagibacteraceae bacterium | reverse complement strand
ATATTAAATTTTTTAATAGTTTTTTATTAAAACAAATTAAATTAAATAAAAACAGTCAGATTTTAGATATTGGTTGTGGTAGGGGTAAAATACTAGGAAGCCTATCATCAAAGTTAAGCTTCAAGAGAAAATCTATAGGTATAGATATAGAAAATCATAAAGATAGGGATAAAAGAATAATTTTTAAAAAAATTGATGCACTTAAATTTTTAAAAAAGAATAAAAAAAGATTTGATCTAATTTTATTAAAACAAACTATTCATCTTTTTAAAATTAAAGATATTAAGACTATACTTAAATTGTCGAAGAGATTGCTAAATTCAAACGGTAAAATTATTATTTTTACTCTAGACCCCATTAATAATGAGATTCCAACATTTTCGATTATGAAAAAAAAGCTTAAAAAAGCCTTAATAAGAGACAAGAAAATTATTAAATCAATTTCATATTCATTCAAAGGAAAACTCGTTAGAGGGTTTAGTTACAAAGTTAAAATTTCAAAGAAAAAATATATGGAAATGGTAAAGAGCAAATATATATCGGTGTTGTTGGGGATGAGCCATAAGTTAATATCTAGTGGTTTAAATGAAATAAAGAAAAAGTATAAAAAACAAATATCTTTTCAAGATAAATTGATTTGTCTAGTTTTGAATAGATAAATTAAGAAAATAATTTAGGGGTTTGCTCTCTAGTTAATTAACCAAAAGAGCAGCCCCTAATTTGCCGTTCTGGCATTTAAGTCCGAATGGACTTTATATTTTTTATTTACGTTTTTATGAAGTATGAAAATACCCAGCTAAGTATCAGGTGGTGTTTGATTCATTAAAGCTACCTCCTTAATTAAAGATTAAATTTTGATTAGGTTGTAATCAATAAATTTATTTAAATTTTCTGAAAATATATTTCTTGAATACAACCTAGGTATTTAATAATATTCCGGCATCTAAAATAATTTCACTCATCAATAGAAAATTTTCATTTGCATAAATATTGAGAATAGTTAAAATTTTAATGTGAAATATATTAACGGAATAGTAAAATTATTTTTAAGTTTATTAATCTCTACCATAATTATTTATGCAATCAATATAGTTGCTGGATTTGCTGGAGCGGATTATTCTTTCACCCATGGTGAAACTTTTGTAATTTGGATATTAATGGCAATATTAGTGAATAATTGTTTTAATAAATAATTTATATATTAAATTTTCTTTTTAGGTGCTTAATTTTTCCTTCAGTACTATCATAATCTATATAACAACCTTGAAGAAATCTATTACCCTCATTAGCATTAAAGGATGTCCTTCCATGAAGAAGTCGATAATTATCCATCATTAATAGATCTCCTGGAAGAAATTTAAATTCAATTCTATATCTGCTCGAATTATACAATTCAGAAATTTTATTTCTTGCCTTATAGTAAACATCTAATTTGTTTTTATCAATTAATGGAACAAAATCTAACCTTGGGCTAAATCTAACTTGTTTAAAATTTCTATTTTCATCTAATTCAATCATCTCAGCCCAATTTTCTAATATTACATCCTTATCTATAAATTGATATTTTACCTTCACCTCAGTTAAAATTTTATAATATTCAGGATATTTTTCTTTTAATTCCTCTGTAACTGTAAAGCCATCTACCAAAGTAGAATGTCCACCTTCAACTGCATTTTCAATACAATGTAATATTTGAATACATGGAACAGGATTTCTATAAGGATTATCAGTATGAGGTGCTAAAGGCAAAGATGTATAAGCTAGATCATTAGGATTGGGTTTTGATTTTACATTAAAGAATTCACCAAAATTTGTTCTCCTTATACTACCTATAGAATTTGCGAATTTTACTAAGAAATTATTTTCTGTTGGCACATTTTTGAAAATAATGAAACCATATTTATAGAAACTTATTAAAGCTTCATACATTATTTTTTCTTCAAATATATTTTCACTGAACTGAAAATTATTTAGATTTTTTAAAGAAGAGTCCCATTTAGTTTTTTTGATAAATTTTATATCATTAATACCAGAATATTCTTCAAAGATACTTTGAATTGATATTTTTGTTTTAACTCCGTCATTAAATGAAATCTCTAAAAATTTATCAGTCAAATTGACTTTATTTATTTCAATATTTTGATTGAGCGTCGTTGGATCAAATAATCTTTGTTTGGTACCTTTATCAACAAAATCTAAGCCGTTCACTCTTTCTCTCAACCAGAATGGGTGTATTTCTTTTTTTGATCCTTGATTTTCAAAAAAAACTTTATTATCTGAAAGTTCAATTTTCATAATGATTCTTATGATTATTTAAAATTTTACTTTAATCAATACAAATTAAATTGTAATAGTCTCCTGTGATTAAATTAAAATCTTCAGAATATAAAAAATACTCTAAATTTCTTAACAATTTAGCAAATAAACTTACTAGATTTTATTTCTTAAAATTAAATAAGCCATTTAAAGTTTCAAATAAGTTAAAGGGCACAGGTTATGACCCTGTTACTAACGCAGATATAGCTTTTGAAAAATTTATAAGAAAAGAGATTAGTAATAAATTTCCCAC
>CACENB010000033.1 GCA_902561015.1 uncultured Pelagibacteraceae bacterium | reverse complement strand
GCAAAAGAATGCAGAAAACCTGAATGGACTGTTGAAAAGAAAGATTTATCAGAGGTTAAGAAAAAACTTGAGGAAACATTTACTGAAGATCTTAAAAAAGCTTTTGCGACCAGAGATAAACAAGATAGATCAAATCAAATTTCAGAAATCACTGATAAAGCTAAAAAACTTTATGAGGAAGATGAAAACTATACAGATCTTGATATTAATTCTGAGCTTAAAAAAATAGAAAAATCAATAGTTCGAACAGACATTTTAAAAAATAAAAACAGAATTGACGGTAGAGGATTATCTGATGTAAGGCCTATATCTTGTGAAGTTGGTGTCCTACCACGAACCCATGGTTCTGCATTATTTACCAGAGGCGAAACACAGGCAATTGTGACAGCTACTTTAGGAACATCGGATGATGAGCAAAGAATTGAAAGTTTAGATGGATTACAAAGAGAAAGATTCATGCTTCATTATAATTTTCCACCTTTTTCAGTTGGAGAAACAGGAAGAATTGGAACTGGTAGAAGAGAAATAGGACATGGTAAATTAGCGTGGAGAGCTATTCATTCTTCATTACCATCAAGTGAGTCATTTCCTTATACATTTAGAGTTGTCTCAGAAATTACAGAATCTAACGGCTCTTCATCAATGGCTACAGTTTGTGGAACATCACTTGCATTAATGGATGCGGGTGTGCCTATCAAAGAACCTGTTGCAGGTATCGCAATGGGATTGATTAAAGAAGGAGATGAATTTAGCGTCTTATCAGATATTTTAGGTGATGAAGATCATCTTGGGGATATGGATTTTAAAGTAGCTGGAACTAAGAATGGAATTACTTCACTTCAAATGGATATTAAAATCACTGGAATTACATTTGAGATTATGGAACAGGCATTAAATCAAGCAAAAGATGGAAGAATTCATATTTTAGGTGAAATGAATAAAGCATTATCAGCTTCAAGATCAGATGTTGGAAAACACACTCCAAAAATGGAAAAAATTAATGTTGATAAAAAAGACATTGCTGCCGTAATTGGAAAAGGTGGAGCTACAATAAGAGAAATTGTAGAAAAATCAGGTGCGAAAGTTGATGTTAATGATGAGGGCGTAGTGACAGTTGCTGCACCAGATGAAGAAGCTAGAAATATTGCTATGCAAATGATTAAAGACATCACTGCTAAAGCTGAATTGAATAAAATTTATTCTGGAAAAGTTATGAAGATTATGGAGTTTGGTGCATTTGTTAATTTCCTAGGAAAACAAGACGGACTTGTTCATATATCAGAACTTGCAGATAAAAGAGTTGCTAAAGTAACTGATGTTGTCAAAGAAGGCGATGAAGTAAAAGTTAAAGTAATTGGTTTTGATAGAGGAAAGGTGAAACTATCTATTAAACAAGCTTTGGTTTAATATGTAAAATTGAAAAATTATTAAAATAATTAGATTATTTTATGAGAATAGTTGTTTTGAGTTTAATAATTTTTATCTTTCTTTTAAACGGTAATAAAGCTTATTCGGGCACAGTTACTATGCCTTCAACTTTAACAACTGATACAACTGATTTCGTTTTATTATCAAGTTCAGGAACAACACCTAGTATTAGTGGTTACACAGGAACTCTCCTCGTTTCAGCAGTAGCATCGGATGGAAATATAAAGGTAACTTCTGTTACAAATCTAATGCAGGCACAGGGCTATTGTGATTATCCAAGTGATAATTCAAGTGTCCCTTCTAAGTGTACAGGTAGTTCTCTTACTGAAATAGGTTTTAGAGGAACTCAAGATGATATTAATAACGCACTTGCAACATTATCATTTAAAGGCGATGGCGTTGCTGGATCTCCTACTATTACTGTTGCTGTAACTCCAGCTGGTACTAATTATTTTTCAGGAAATGGTCATTACTATGAACTTGTAACTGGAACTATTAATTGGGAAGACGCAAAAACTGCTGCAGAAGCTTCAACTTACTTAGGTCTTACAGGTTATCTCGTAACAATTACAAGTGAAGCTGAGAATAATTTTATTAAAAATAAAATTGGTACCAATACTTGGATTGGTGGATCTGATGATGCAACACATACATCTAATACCCATCCAGCTATAAGTCTTGATTTAGGACAAGGTACTGCTCGAGCAGGAGAAGGTACATGGGAATGGGTTTCAGGACCTGAAAACGGAAAGACTTTTTTTTGTCAAGTAGCAATTGAGAGTTCAACACCAGGAGTTAATAAGGCAGATCCTGCACATGAGGATTGCACAGTTGCATCAGGTTATTCTTATGCAAATTGGTTAACTGGTGAACCTAACGATCACCCATCTGCATATGACGGGGATGAAAATTGTGCTCATATGTACGGTTCTCCATCAGGCAGAAAAGGTAAATGGAATGACTTACATTGCACAACAGATACAACTGGAGCGTATGTAATTGAATATGGTGGAACAGCTGGTGAAAGTGCAACCGTAAGTGGTCAAACTACATTAACAATTAGATCAACAGAAGTTAGCGGTTTCAATGCGTTCGATGACAAACAAGTAAGTGGAATGGCAAACGCACAAACAGAACATGCTAAAAGATTTATGTTCAATACTACCAATCAAGTTATGCGTAGAATGGAACAGTTTAGAAGAGTTGGAATTAATAAATCAACTCGAATTAAAGATATGAAATTGACTCTTTCTAATCAAA
>CACENB010000032.1 GCA_902561015.1 uncultured Pelagibacteraceae bacterium | reverse complement strand
TAGATAATAATGAAAATTTTGAAGAATCTTTATCAGTTTTAGCTGGAGCAAAAAAAGAAGTTTTCGAATTTTTCGATAATGTAAAAGTAAATGAAGATAATGAAGATTTAAGAAAAAATCGTTTGGAACTTATAAATATGTTATGTAAAACCTTTCAAAATTTTATGAATTTTCAATTATTAAAAGCAAATAATGAATAAATTAATTTTAAATTTCAAATCTAATGACTCTAAAAAAATTAAAAATCCCAAAAATTTTTTAGGTGGTAAAGGTGCCAATTTATCTGAAATGGGCAGGATGGGCCTTCCAGTTCCACCTGGATTTACGATTTCAACTAATGTCTGTGATCTTTTTTACAAAAATAAAAAGAAATTAAGTTCTTCTTTGATAAATCAAATTAAAAAAGAATTAAAGATAATTGAGAAAGATGTAAGAAAAAAATTTGGAGATCTAAAAAGTCCACTTTTGTTATCTGTGAGATCTGGTGCCAGAGTATCTATGCCTGGTATGATGGATACAATACTTAATCTTGGTTTGAACGATAAAACTGTTAAGGCACTTGCCAACAAGACCTCTAATGGAAGATTTGCAAAAGATAGTTATAGAAGGTTTATTCAAATGTATGGAAATGTTGTTCTAGGGGTAGACAGTTATCATTTTGAGGAACTTATAGAAAATTATAAGTTAACCAAAGGAGTTTTGTTAGACACAGACCTTGATGAAGATGATTGGGATGGTTTGATAAAAGATTTTAAAAATATTGTTAAGGAAAAAACAAAAAAAGAATTTCCTCAAAATGTTTATAATCAATTATTTGGAGCAATAAGTGCAGTATTTTTATCTTGGCAAAGTAACAGAGCTAAAATTTACAGAAAGTTAAATCAGATACCATCTGAGTGGGGAACAGCAGTTAATGTGCAATCCATGGTCTTTGGAAATATGGGAAATAATTGTGCAACTGGAGTCGTTTTTACCAGGAATCCCTCTGATGGATCAAATGATGTCTATGGAGAATATTTAATTAACGCTCAAGGGGAGGATGTTGTAGCAGGAACAAGGACACCACAATATATTACCAAAAAAGCTAAGCGAGAGGCAAAAGTCAAGGCACTTTCCATGGAGGAGTCTATGCCAAAAGTTTATTCTGAACTTCATAAAATTTTGAAAAAGCTAGAAATGCATTACAAAGATATGCAAGATGTGGAATTTACTGTTGAGAACGGGAAATTATGGATCTTGCAAACTAGATCAGGCAAAAGGACTGCGAAATCAGCAGTAAAGATTGCTGTAGATATGGTTAAAGAAAAATTAATTACTAAAAAACAAGCTGTTCTAAGAATTGATCCGAATTCTTTAGACACATTGTTGCATCCGACTTTGGATGAAAAAAGTCCTTTAGAAATAATTGCTAATGGTTTGCCTGCCTCACCAGGAGCTGCTAGTGGAAAAGTAGTGTTCACATCTGAAGATGCTGAACGACTTAATAATATGATGCAAGACGTAATATTAGTTAGAGTAGAAACTTCTCCAGAAGATATTCAGGGTATGAACGCTGCGAAAGGAATATTGACTGCTAGGGGAGGTATGACAAGTCATGCAGCCGTTGTTGCTAGAGGAATGGGAAGACCATGTGTCTCAGGATCTAGTGAAATTGACATTGATTATGAAAAAAAAATCTTCAAAACTGCTTCTATAGCAATTAGGGAAGGCGATATAATCACAATTGATGGATCCTCTGGAAGAATTATTTTAGGAAATGTACCAACAGTAAAACCTGAAATTTCAGGTGACTTTTCAAAATTAATAAGTTGGGCTGACAATATTAGAAAACTTAAAGTTCGAGCAAATGCAGAAACTCCTTCTGATACAAAAGTCGCAAGAGATTTTGGAGCAGAGGGAATTGGTTTATGTAGAACGGAGCATATGTTTTTTGATGAAGAAAGAATTATTTCTGTACGAGAGATGATACTTTCTAAGACTAGAGAGGATAGATTAAAAGCACTCAAGAAGCTTTTACCACATCAAAAAAAAGATTTTATCGAAATATTTAAGATTATGCATAGATTACCAGTAACAGTACGTTTACTTGATCCCCCATTACATGAGTTTTTACCAAAATCTGAAAAAGAAATTTCAGAGGTTGCAGAAGTAGTTGGTTTAAGTATTAAAGAAGTAAAGTCTAGAATAGATGAACTTCATGAACAAAACCCAATGCTTGGACACAGAGGTTGTAGATTAGGTATCTCATTCCCTGAAATTTACGAGATGCAATGTGAGGCAATTTTTACAGCTTTGTCAGAGCTAAAAAAAAATAAACAAAAATCTGCATTCCCTGAAATAATGATTCCACTTGTGTCGACTGAGGCAGAAATCAAAATAATGAAAGACCTTGTAATTAAAGCTGCAAAAAAAGTACAAAAAGAAAATAAGGTAAAAATAGAATTTTTAGTTGGAACAATGATTGAGCTACCAAGAGCAGCAATTAAGGCGAGTGACATTGCAAAACATGCTGAGTTTTTTAGCTTTGGGACAAATGATTTAACACAAACCACTTTTGGTATAAGTAGAGATGATAGTGGAAAATTTCTAAACGATTATATTGAAAACAAAATTTTTTCAATAGATCCATTTGTTTCAATAGATGAGGGTGTAAAAGATTTAGTTGAGATGGCAGTTACTAAAGGGAAAAAACAAAACCAAAAAATCAAACTTGGTATTTGCGGAGAACATGGGGGCGATCCACAAAGTATTGATTTTTGTTTTAGAGCTGGTTTAAATTATGTTTCCTGCTCTCCTTATAGAGTTCCTATTGCAAGATTAGCCGCAGCACAAGCCGTTTTAAAAAAAAAATATTAA
>CACENB010000031.1 GCA_902561015.1 uncultured Pelagibacteraceae bacterium | reverse complement strand
CGGCACTCACGAGTGGGAAAAATTTGTTAGACCTGAGGAATTAATTAATATTACAAAAAAATATGATCTTATTTTAAATGATTTAAGAGGAGTGAAATTTAATTTAATTGCAAATAATTGGGAATTAAGTGATGACAAATCAGTTAACTATATAGCAAAATTTATTAAAAATACTAAAAAGGCATTGATTGCTTTACATAAAGAGTTCAAGCTAGATAGATAACAATGAGTATAAGACCATTTAGAGATATTAAAAGAAGGAAAACAAAAGAAATTAGTGTTGGCAAAATAAAAGTAGGTGGAGATAATCCTATCTCAGTCCAGTCTATGACAAATACTTTAACCACAGATATAAAGGCTACTATTAAACAGATAAATGATATTCATAACGAGGGAGCTGATATAGTTAGGGTTTCTTGTCCAGATGAGTCATCAACAACAGCTCTCAAAGAGATTGTAAAACATGTTGACGTTCCTATTGTTGCAGATATTCATTTTCATTTTAAAAGAGCAATAGAAGCAGCCGAGAATGGTGCTAGTTGTTTAAGAATAAATCCAGGTAACATAGGAAATATAGATAAAATTAAGGAGGTTGTAAAAGCGGCTGCAGCAAACAATTGTTCAATTAGGGTGGGAGTTAATTCTGGCTCATTAGAAAAAGATATTTTAGAAAAATTTAGAGAGCCCTGCCCAGAGGCATTAGTTGAAAGTGCTATAAGAAATATTCAAATTTTAGAGGATGAAAATTTTACTAATTTAAAAATAAGCGTCAAATCATCAGATATTTTTTTGTCTATCGAAGCATATAGACAACTTTCTAAAAAAATTGAATATCCTCTGCATCTAGGAATAACTGAAGCAGGAGGTTTTGTGTCAGGAAGTGTAAAATCATCTATTGGACTAGGCACGTTACTTTTAGAAGGCATAGGTGATACAATTAGAATATCTTTATCTGATGACCCTGTGAAAGAGGTCAAAATTGGTAATGAAATTCTTAAATCTTTAAATTTAAGAGAGAGAGGAGTCAGAATTATTTCGTGTCCATCATGTGCTAGACAAGGTTTCGAGGTAATTGAAACTGTTAAAATTTTGGAAAAAAGACTCTCGCATATTACAAAACCTATAACACTCTCAATAATTGGTTGTGTAGTCAATGGCCCAGGGGAAGCTGCGATGACTGATGTTGGTATTACTGGTGGGAGTAAAGGGAGCAACATGCTTTATCTATCCGGGATACAATCAGAAAAAGTTTTAACAAATGATATGATTGAAAAAGTTGTATCAGAGGTTGAAAAAAAGGCTTCTGAACTAAATAATAGTTAAAATGATCCCTGACAAGACTATTAAAGACTTAATTACTAAACACTCAAACCTTGAAAGAGAACTATCATCACAAGATATCGATAAAAAAGTTTTTGCTGAAAAATCAAAAGAATATTCAGATTTAAATGAAGTAATAAACGATGCAAAAAAATATTTATCCTTTGAAAAGGATAAAAACGAATTAAAAAAAATTTTAGATGACCAAAGTTCTGACTCTGAGTTATTAAAAATGGCTGAAATCGAGCTAAAAGAGTTAGAGATACAATTTGAAAAAAATGAGAAAAAATTGAAATTTTTTTTGTTACCCAAAGATGAGGCAGACAAAAAAAACGCAATTATTGAAATAAGAGCTGGTACTGGTGGCCTTGAAGCTAGTTTATTTGCATCTGATCTTTTTAAAATGTATGAGAAAGTTTGTAATAAAAAAAAATGGTTTTTAGAAGTAATATCAATTTCAAAAAGTGAGGCAGGCGGATTAAAAGAGGTAATTGCATCAATAAAAGGTATTAATATTTACTCTACTCTTAAATATGAAAGTGGTGTCCATAGAGTTCAGAGAGTTCCAGATACTGAAACACAAGGTAGAGTGCACACTTCTGCTGCTACCGTAGCTGTATTACCTGAAGTTGAGGAAGTAGATTTGAAAATAAATGAATCTGACTTACGTGTAGATGTTTTTAGAGCTGGTGGACCTGGTGGACAATCTGTAAACACAACTGATAGTGCAGTAAGAATAACACATATTCCTAGTGGAATTTCTGTTTCTCAACAAGATGAAAAATCTCAGCATAAAAATAAGGCTAAAGGGTTAAAAATTTTAAGAGCGAGATTATACGAGTTAGAGAGATCTAGAATTGACCTAGAAAGATCAAAAGAGAGAAAAAGCAAAATTGGAACAGGTGACAGATCTGAAAGAATAAGGACTTATAATTTTCCTCAAGGAAGAGTTACGGATCACAGAATTAATTTAACTTTACATAAACTTGAAGAGTTTCTAGAGGGAGAGGCTTTTGATGAAGTGATTGAGTCTTTGTCATTAAAAGCTCAAGAAGAAAGTTTAAGTAATCTATAGGAACATTATATGAATATTTTCGAGGCTATAAAAATAGGGTATGATGTCCTAAAAAAAAAAGGGATTAAATCCTATAAACTTGATAGTGAAATTTTAATGTCACAAGTTTTCCAAATTAATCGGACAGATATAATTTTAAATTCGTGGAAAAAATTATCAGATAAA
This sequence comes from uncultured Pelagibacteraceae bacterium, assembly GCA_902561015.1. GTDB lineage: Bacteria > Pseudomonadota > Alphaproteobacteria > Pelagibacterales > Pelagibacteraceae > Pelagibacter. Next base: position 619 of record CACENB010000031.1, on the reverse strand, counting down.
GAAATCAAAATCTATAATGATTTAATTGAACAGCGTTCCAAAAAAAAACCAATTGCATATCTAATTGGTAAAAAAGAGTTTTGGAAATATGAATTTTATGTCACTAAAGACGTTCTTATTCCAAGACCAGATACAGAAGTTATAATTGAACAATCTTTAAAAATAACAAAAAATAAATCAAGACTAAAAATATTGGATATTGGCGTTGGTTCAGGATGTATCCTTCTATCCATTTTGAAGGAGAGGAATAGTTTTTATGGTACAGGAATTGATATTAGCAAGAAAACACTTGATATTTGCATGATTAACGTAAAAAAACTTAACTTAATTAATAGAATTAAGTTATTCAAAACAGATGTTGACAATTTCAATTATGGCAAATATGATTTAATTGTATCTAATCCCCCATACATCAAGAAATATGACTTGAAGTATTTGGAAAAGGACGTTTACGATTATGAGCCAAGATCGGCTTTGGAAGGTGGTTTAGACGGATTATCTGAGATTAAAAAAGTTATTTTTAATTCGTCTAAGTTTATAAAGAAAAATGGCATACTAATACTTGAAATAGCTTTTAATCAAAAGAATAGGGTGAAAACAATTTTAATAAAAAATGGAT
>CACENB010000030.1 GCA_902561015.1 uncultured Pelagibacteraceae bacterium | reverse complement strand
ATACATATCATAAATAATTTTAGAATATTCAATAGCTTGCCTTAATGAAGTGGAAAATTTTGTAATTTTGACTAAATATTCTGGTATATTCAAGTCATCCTTTTCATTTTCAAAATGATTTTTAAGAGTAATTGGATTAGCTAATAATCCTTTATAGATTAAACCTTCTATTGCTCCAAAAATTTTTTGGTGCATTGGATCATAAAAATTTGAACTTGAAATAATTAAGCTTAAATCATCAAAGATTTCATTAGACACCAATATTGAACCAATTACAGACTGCTCTGCTTCAACATTGTTTGGTAATTCCTTAAAAGTTTCTTTTAGAACACTCAGTTTTTTTTCCATAAAAAAATATAACAAATAAAATAAAATTTTTTTTAAAAAAATTTGCTGGGGAAAAAATTGTATAATTATTTTATTGTCTCTGATGAGACAACATTAATTATTATTTCTGCATCAACTTCTGGGTGTAGGCTAATTTTTACTTTAAATTTTCCTATTGATTTAATATCCTTAATTGGTTGAATCATTGAAGGCTTTATTTCTTGATCATCTATCTCTTTTATAAACTTCGAAATTTCCGTAGGTTTTACTGAACCATATAGCTCATTGTTTTCGGTGCACAATCTATCAATCTTATACTCCTTTTTATTAATTTTATCTGAGATTTTTTTTGCATCTTGTTTTTTTTCATTGTCTTTCTTTGAAAGCTCTAATTTGATTTTTTCTACTTTGGTGACGTTTTCTTTTGATGCATACAAAGCTTTTTTATTTGCTATAAGAAAATTTCTGGCAAATCCTCTTTTGACATCTATAATTTCACCAATAGAACCAATTTTTTTCAAATTTTCTAATAAAATTACTTTCATGTTAAATTAACGCTAAATTTCTAGCTCTTTTAATAGATAATGAGAGTTCTCTCTGTTTTTTCTGGCTAACATTAGTAATCCGTGATGGAAGTATTTTACCATTTTCAGATGTATATTTTCTTAATAATTTTATATTTTTATAATCTATAATTGGAGCACCCTTTATAGATAATGGGCAGCTTTTTTTAAACTTATATTTGTTTGGTTGAAAAATACTAAGTTTAGCAAAGTTACTCTGCTTATTTCTTTTATTTCCCATTTGTCTTTTTGGCATAATCGGTTTATTTTTTTTCCTTATCTAAATCATCTTTATTATTAAAATAGTTTGTTTCCAAATCAAATTTTTTTACTCTAACTGTTAAATATCTTAAAAGTTTTTTATCAATTGACTCATTCTTTTCTAATTCTCTTATAGCTTTTCCGTTACATTTTATTTTAAAATGTATATAGCTACCTTTTTTATTCTTTTTTATTATGTAAGAAAGATGTAATAACCCCCAGTTTTCGGTTTTAACTATTTCTCCATCATTTTTGTTTATAATTTTTGAATATTTATCAACTAATTGTTTTATATCACCAGGTGAAGCGTCTTGTCTTGCTATAATTGTGTGTTCGTATAAATTCATTTAAACTTTTTAAAAAAATGAGGATATACTATTATAAATCTGCAATTACAATAGTTAAAAAGTTTAAATAATAGGTTTTTTTTATGTTTTCAGTAATTTTTCCAGGTCAAGGATCTCAATTAGTTGGTATGGGGAAAGAATTTTTTGATCGGTATGATTTGGTAAAAAAATTATTTAAAGAGGCAGATGATATTTTGGAATTTAACATATCAAAAATAATTCTAGAGGGCCCAAAAGAACAATTAGACTTAACAATTAATACTCAACCCTCAATATTTTTAATAAGCTTTTCAATCTATAAACTAATTACGCAAGAGTTCGAAAAAGACTTAACCAAAGCAAAGTATTTTGCAGGCCATTCTTTGGGTGAATATTCAGCTTTATCAGCCGCTGGTTATCTTAATTTTTCAGACACATTAAAGCTTTTAAGAATAAGAGGTGATGCGATGCAAAATTCCGTTTCAAATGGAGAAGGTGGCATGGTAGCAGTTCTTGGATCTACAGTTATGGAAATAGAAAAAATTTTAGATGAAAATAATTTTCACTCAAATATACAAATCGCTAATGATAATTCTGAGGGTCAACTTGTTTTAAGTGGAAGAAATTCTGATCTAGATAAATTAAGAGGTGTTCTTAAATTAAAGAATATAAAAAATTTAAAACTACCAGTGAGCGCTCCTTTCCATTGTAGATTAATGAGCAAAGCTACAGAAATTATGAGAAATGAAATAGATAAATTAACTTTTCATGATGCTAAAAATAAACTGATATCTAATGTTACGGCTGAGGAAGTTTCAAACAAAAAAGATTTGAAAAAATTACTAATTGATCAAATTGAAAGTAGGGTCAGATGGAGAGAGAGTGTTATAAATATGATTAATAAAGGTGTTGATCATTTTATTGAAATTGGCCCTGGTAAAGTTTTATCTGGCTTAGTAAAAAGAATTAATAAAAATGTAAAAATTAATACAATTAATAACCAGAGTGATATAAAAGAATTAAATATATGAGTGATTTAAAACAAAAAAATATCATTGTAACAGGAGCTTCAGGAGGAATTGGAAATTCAATAGTTAAAAAACTCTATGAACAAGGAGCTAATATACTTGCAACAGGAACAAAAAAAGAAAAACTTGAGGATTTGAAATCAAAATTTAATAACATTAAAACTTTAAGTTTTGACATTTCCCAAGTTAACAAAATTGATGAGTTTGTTGAAAATGCTACAAAAGAATTGGGTGGTAATTTATATTGTATAATCAATAACGCTGGTATTACCAAAGATAATTTAGCAATAAGAATGAGCTATGATGAATGGAAAAAAGTTATTGATATAAATTTAACTTCGACATTTTTATTGAGTAAATCAGCAATCAAAAAGATGTTAAAAAATAAAATAGGTAAAGTTATAAATATAACCTCTGTAGTCGGACATATTGGTAATCTTGGTCAAGCTAATTATACGGCAGCTAAGGCTGGAATAGTTGCAATGTCAAAAACATTAGCTATTGAATATGCGAAGAAAAATATTAATATCAATTGCATCTCACCTGGCTTTATAAAAACGAATATGACTGAAAAAATTGATCCAAAGTATAAAGATTTAATTATCTCAAAAATTCCATCAGCAAGATTAGGAGAACCTGAGGACGTAGCAAATGCTGTTCTTTTTTTAGCCTCTGACCAGTCAGACTATATTAATGGTGAAACTTTACATGTTAATGGAGGCATGTATATGGCTTGACAAAATAGGTATATAAACTATTAAG
>CACENB010000029.1 GCA_902561015.1 uncultured Pelagibacteraceae bacterium | reverse complement strand
TATCATTGTTTCCATTTTTGCCTATAATTTTAAGATGTTTTTTATCTTCTTTTTTTTTAGAGTTAAGAAAAATGTGTTTGCCACCCCAAACCTTTAAAATTTTTTTTTTAATTAAATGTTTAATAAACTTTTTAAATTCTGGGGTTTTTGGTGAAAAGTACTGAGTACCATGATCAAAGCCTATATTGCCACTTATTCTTTTGAAAGATGCACGACCTCCTGGACCTCTCGCTTTATCAAATAGGATTACTGTATTTTTTTTATTAAGAAGATTAGCAATTGTAGCTCCAGAAATACCTGAACCGATTACGCAGAATTCACTCATTTACCAGCAACAACCATTCCCTCAATCATCATGGTTGGTGAATTGGTTGCATATTTGAGCTCTAAATCATTTGCCAGGGTAATATGCTGAAACATGTCTTTAAAATTGCCTGCAATAGTAATTTCGTTTATAGGATATTTAAACTCCCCGTTTTCCACTAAAAACCCTGTCGCACCAACAGAATAATCACCAGTTACTATATTACTTCCGTGACCTATAGTTTCTGTAATATAGAGACTTTTTGATTTTGAATTCAACAAATCTTTAAAACTTATATTTCCATTTTCAAAATAGAGATTACTTGTCCCTCCGAATCTTCCATTTGATTTTAGGTTAAGTTTTTTTCCATTGTAAGTATCAATCAAATAATGTTTTAAGACTCCTTGTTCAACTAATTTAAGGGTATCAGTTTTAACCCCCTCTTTATCAAAATTTCTTGAACCCAAACCTTTAAGTATGTCTGGTTTATCTAAGACATTAATTGAATCGGAAAATATTTTTTGATTAACTTTATCTTTTAAAAAAGAAGTTCCTCTTGATATCGCCGATGATGAAATCGCACTTGCAAAAGTACTCAATATTCCCTTGGCTATTCTTTTGTCAAAAATTATAGCAATTTTTTCGCTGCCTATTTTTTTTGGGCTTAATTTTCTGATAGTTTGATCAGCGGCTTTTTTACCTAATTCTTCTGCATCATCAAGATCCTTAAGAAAACACTTGCTGGAATATTCATAATCTCTCTCCATGCTTTTTTCATCTTTTGCAACTGTAACACTCGAAGCTGTAAATGAGGATGTTTTGTAACCAGCGCAAAAACCTTCAGTATTAGCTAGAATAAAATTTGATTTATTTTGAGTAAAACTAGATTCAGTATTAATAATCTTTTTATCATTAGAGGCGGCGGATTCTAATTTTTTTAAATAATCTATTTTTTGATCATTTTCTATATGGGTATCATCAAAAAGACTCAAATCTTTAACTTCTTTAGCGAACAAATCTTTATCTGGTAGTGAGTTAAATTCATCCTCAGGGGTATTTTTCGTTATCTCAACACATTTTTCAATCAAAATGTTTAGGTTATCATCAAGTAAATTAGACGAAGATATTGATGATTTTTTTTTTCCAATGTAAGTGGTAATGCTTATTCCAAGGTCATCTGACCTATTAGACTCGTCTAGTTTTTTATTTCTAAAATTAACAGTTTCAGATACAGAGTTATTAACAATCACACTAGACTCGGTCGCGCCTAATTTCTTGGCTAAACCTAGACAATACGATGCTTTTTTCTCCAAAAATTCTTGATCTTTGACCATTTAAAGTTTTGTGCCGCCGACAGTCATCTTATTAATTAGTATAGATGGTTGAGCAACACCTACAGGAACACCTTGGCCAGCTTTTCCACATGTTCCAATGCCAGGATCCATCATCATATCATTACCTACCATAGAAACTTCTTTTAAACTCGATGGACCATCTCCAATGAGTGTTGCACCTTTTATTGGAGATCCAATTTTACCATTAACAATCTCATAAGCTTCCGTGCAATTGAATACAAATTTTCCAGAGGTAATGTCAACTTGTCCACCACCAAAACTGACTGCAAAAATACCTTTATCTACAGCTTTAATCATCTCATCTTGGGTCTGATTACCACTTAGCATCATAGTGTTTCTCATTCTTGGAAGAACGATATGCCTATAATTTTCTCTTCTTCCACTACCTGTAGATCTTGTTTTCATTAATCGTGCATTAAGTCGATCTTGCATAAAGTTTTTTAAAATCCCATTCTCAATTAAAACTGTTTTTTCTGTTGGTGTCCCCTCATCATCAATTGTAAGACTACCTCTTCTATTATCGATGGTTCCATCATCAATAATCGTAACTCCTTCGCTCGCAACTTTTTGGCCCATTAAATTATGAAAAGCTGAGGTTTTTTTTCTATTAAAATCACCCTCTAAACCATGACCAACAGCCTCGTGAATTAGTATTGCTGGCCAACCAGGTCCTAATACAACTTTCATTTCACCAGCTGGTGCAGGTTTACTCTCTAAATTTACTGAGGCTATTCTCAAAGCCTCATCACAAACATTTTTCCAATTGTCATCTTTTAAATAAAAATCGTAAGATTGTCTTCCTCCAACACCATACACACCTGATTCTTTTCTTCCATTTTTCTCAAGCATGACTGATACATTGAATCTTATTAAAGGACGGACATCAGTTAAAGACTCTCCACCAGATCTAATTATTTCAACTGATTTTTGTTCACCTAAAAAATTGGCTGTGACCTGTTTAATGTTATCATCTTTAGAGCGTAAATAGTTATTTACTTCATTAAGTATTTTAATCTTTTCATTAAGGGATTTTTGTTCAATAGGATTTATATTATCATAATATTTTTTATTAGATTTGGGAATTTCATGATTATAAGTGCCTTTGACAGATTTTAACGTTGATTTTAAATTTTCTGAAGATTGCCTTAATGAATTTTTTGATATTTCATTAGAGTGAGAATATGCAACTATTTCATCAGAAATAGCTCTAAATCCAAAACCTAAGTCAGAATTATAACTCGAGTTTTTAATTTTATTATCATCTAATAATAATGTCTCTGATTTTGTATTTTCTAGATATAGTTCTCCATCATCACACTTACTAAGTGTATCTGATACAATGTTTTCTGCCTCTGATCTAGATATGTCGGATTTTTCAAAAAAATTATTCATAGAGAGTGATTTTTAGAAGTTTTTTTACTATTTTCAATATGAGTATTTTACGCATATACATTATTTAAATAAATAGTAATAAATCTACTTATATGAAAGTTTATTTTAATAATTCTTGCAAAATCTGCAAAGCTGAAATTGATTTATATAAAAAAGAGATGATTCAAGAAATCGATTGGATTGATATCACGGGTAATGAGGTAGCTGAAAAAGAGACCTCTAAAAGTAATAAAGAACTTTTGCGCAGGCTACATGTCAAAGAAGATGAAAAAATTTTAAAAGGAGCTGAGGCTTTTCTTGCTGTGTG
>CACENB010000028.1 GCA_902561015.1 uncultured Pelagibacteraceae bacterium | reverse complement strand
ATCATCTGTTATGAGAGATATTGAATTTCTTGGTTTATTTTTATATTTAATATATCTTTTATAATCTGATGAATAAAAAACACCTGTTCCATCCATAAAATATCTTAAGTACTTATTCTCAAATTTATACCATTTTTTTTTTTCCAAAAAATATGAAAAGTAATTTAAAAAAAAATCTTAAGATACTAAAACTCATAGAAAAAGTGTCTTTTGGATTTATTGGAATATTCTTCCAGATATTCAAATTATTTTTTTTTATCAGAAAATCTTTATAAAATCTTTGTTTTTTTTTGTCTTCATAGCTGAAGTTGTACGAAAAAAAATCCATTACGCTTTTTTTCCATAAAGGTAAGTCCCATTGTATTCCAAAAAAATCGTATACGTTCTGTTGGCCTACTACCCACTTACATTGCCTGTTTTCAAATTCAAAAATTTCATATTTCGAGGCGAGCTCAATATCGTTTTTAATATTATTAAAATATATAGTACTTATTTTTTCTTTAATTCTTTTTTTTATTTGAGAATTACTTTCCCACAATGAAAAATGCTTTTGCAAAGAAAACTCTAAAATATCATTTATTTTAATTTCTAATTTGTTTTTTGAATCAATTATCTCTGATGGTAAATGATTACCAGAAATAAAATCACCAGATTGACCATTCATAATTTTAAATTCTTTTAAATCAATTAATTTGCCTAAGTGATATAAAGGTCCGAAATCTCCAAAATTATTTGCTTTAATTCCTAAATCTCTAAACCTTAAATATTTTCTGAAAATATTTGATTTATAAATTTGTGAATTTTTTTTATTCATTATTATTTGATGGTTTTTCAAATTTAATTTTTCACAAATTTCCTTTGCTACTCTAAAATCCTTTTTATTTTGAAAACCATATGTGAATGTCTCAATTTCTAAGTCAAAATTTTTTGCTAAAGAAACTATCAACCTAGAGTCAAGACCTGAACTTAAAGGAACTAAAATCTTTTTGTTATTTAAATTTTTTTTAATAGTAATGAACTCATCCTCGAGACAATTATTAAATTTTTTATCTAGGTCATTTTTACTAAAAGGTAGGTATGAGGGTTGATAATCATTCCATTTTTGTAACTCAAATTTATCTTTTGTTATAAATAAAAGTTCACCAGGTAAAAGAGATTTTATATTTTGAAATAAAGTATGATTATTTATTGTATAGCCTGAAAAATAAATTTCTTCAGCAGTATTCTTGTTGATTGTGAAATTTTTAGGCCTATTCAAATAAATGTGTGTGTTATCTTTTTTTTTTTCATATAAAATATTATATGAAGCAACCTGATCTGCAATTGCTATAAAAGTATTCTCGGTCCATATAATAAGTAAAAAAAATATTTTTTTATTTTTAATTAAATTTAGCAAAGTTTCTTTTTCAAAATTCTCCAATGATATTAGATCAGTAAAATGGATTTTGTTATTATCTGATGTTTCAAATATTACGTTATAATCTAAATTATTTTTTTTAATTATTGATTTTTTATAAATGGAACTTTCGTTAACTAAAAACTTCATTAGGTTTTTTTCACAACTAAAAAATGATTTAGAAGCAAAGCATCGATTTTAGATTTTTTAAAAACTTGTAAGGCATCATGCGGTGAATCAACTATTGGAAAACCATGCAAATTGAATGAAGTATTAATCAAACAGCCAGATTTGCTAATTTTAGAATATTTATAAATTAAGTCATACAAATTTGGATTTATTTTTTTTGTTAAAACCTGTGGTCTAGCGGTCTGGTCTTTAACATGTGTGCCACAAATAAGATCTTTATAATTCTTTTTATTTAGCTCGTAAATCATAGTCATGAATGATGAATTGAAATTACATTTTTTTTTAATTAGGTACTTATCTGCATAAGTATCTAGAATTACAGGTGCGAATGGCATCCAAAAATCTCTATTTTTAATTTTATCATTGAGTATGTTTACCATTTCATATTTATCTGCTCTTGCTAAGATTGATCTATTTCCTAACGCCCTAGATCCCCACTCAGATCTTCCTGCACATCTTCCGATAACATAACTCTTAGATAATAATTTTGCAGATAATAAATTTAAATTTTTGTTATATACAGTAAATTTATTCTTATCTAAATTTTTTATCAATTTATTTTCCTCAATTTTTGAAAATTCTTTTCCATAATATAAATGTTTTAATGATGAGGACTTAAAATTTTTAGAATTTGTTTTTTTATAATAAAAATACATTGCTGCTCCAATAGAAAGAGACTCATCACCTGAACTTGGCATAATAAATAGGTTTTTTATATTTTTTATTTTTGAGATAATATTGTTTGCTTTAACATTCATAAATACACCCCCGCCAAGAATTAGATTTTTAATTTTTGTTTTTTCTAGCGCATAAGTTATTAATTGAAAAATAATTTTTTCAGTAAACTTTTGTGTTGCTCCAGCTATGTTATCAAAACGTTGTCCTATAAGTTTATTTGATAAAAACTCATAACTGTAATTCATTGATAATTTACTTTTTTGTCTTAATCTAAGATTTTTTTTATCTACATATATTAATTTATCTAAGATTTCTTTTTCAATTTTTTTAGAAGCCCTCTCATCTGCATAGGGAGCTAAACCCATAACTTTATACTCATGCTCCCAAGGTTTCATCCCCATCAACGCTGTTATTCGAGAATATATCTTACCTAATGAAGCGTCTCTTTTTGTTGATGATAATTTTATAAATTCATTATTCTTGCATATATATACTGATCCAGCAAAATTATCGCCAGAACCGTCTAAAGAGATACCAAGTGTTTTTTCTTTTTTTGAATGGCTGCTACAATAATACGCTGAAGCTATATGACAGAGATGGTGGTCAAGAAAATAAATATTTTTAGTAGAAATACCTAAAAATCGTTGAGCTATTTCTACTCTTTCCTGTTTTCTTTTATCAAATATAATCTTTTTATAATACTTTGGTTTTTTTTCATCATCTATTTGATCTTGGAGTCCAATCTTGTACCAATCAAGAGGGTTTTGAAGATATTTTTTATCATGCATAAATTTTGAAGAATACACTAGATGATCAATATCTCTTTTTGTGAGATTTAAAACATTTAATGACTCTCGTATTGCTTTAATAGGAAATCCAACCTCATTCTTTTTTCTTGTCAACCTCTCTTCTTGTATAGATGATAAAATTTTTCCATCTTTTAATATTGTTGCACTAGCATTATGTCCATCATGTACTCCAAGAACGATCATATATTCCTTATAAATTTCTTAAGTTTTAAAATGTGATATAATAAATTAATTTATGTGTTTTTTTTACCATAGTTGAACAATAAGTCTAGAAATCTGCAATTTTAAAATAAACTCACCAATATTGAACATGTTTAAAATTAAGATTAATTTGTTAATTAAAAAGAATTATTTTTTTAAAACTTAGCATTTTTTTCTTAAATTATCTATCCATTTTATGTCTTATTTTAGTCTTCTAAAATAAATTGAGTTAAA
>CACENB010000027.1 GCA_902561015.1 uncultured Pelagibacteraceae bacterium | reverse complement strand
GAAAATTTAGAAAGATTAAACTTCCTTCTAAATTTGAAGAAAAAGTATTTATTAAAAATCTTTATAAGATTGGATACAAAAAGATAAATGGATTTAAATGGGGTAAAAATGTAAAGTATCTTACAAGAGCTTTTCAAAGGAGGTTTAGACAAGATTTAATAGATAGTAAAATTGATCAAGAATGTCTTAAAATAAGTAAAAACCTTGTTTCTATTTAAAAATAAACTTGAAATTATAGAATTAAATTATAAATTAAACTTGCCAGATGAACGATTTATCGCTTTAATTTTGTTAAAGAGGAAAGTCCGGACTCTACAAGAATACAGTGCCAGGTAATTCCTGGCAGGGGCGACCCTAGGGATAGTGCCACAGAAAATAAACCGCCATAACATGGCAAGGGTGAAAAGGTGTGGTAAGAGCACACCGGTTCTATTGGTAACAATGAACGCTGGAAAACCCCACTGGGAGCAAGACTAAGTAGAGATGACAATGTTGAAAAACTAAAAGCTATTCTTGGCTAGTCATCAGGGTTAGTCGCTTGAGCTTAAGAGTAATCTTAAGTCTAGACAAATGATAAATTTCAATGACAGAACCCGGCTTACAGTTCATCTGGCTTTTTCAAAATAATCTAAAAACGCAAATTTTCACATTTTGATACAATTTCAAACATGTTTTTTATACCTTTTAAGTATAAACCTAAGTATTGACTACTTTATAAAAAACCCATAATATCCCATATATTCCCATATAGAGGGAATAAAGGATTTTATGGTTTATGTTTTTATCAATGTACGAAAACAAACTGGACAAAAAAGGAAGGGTGTCGGTGCCGGCAAGTTTTAGATCATATTTATCTAATCTAGGTTACAATGGAGTGATTTGTTATCCATCTTTCAATAATCAATCAATAGAAGCATGGCCTCAGGATAGAATAGAAAAAATTTCAAACGCAATAGAATCTTTAAATCCATTTGAAGAAAAAAGAGATTTTTTTGCAACATCAATTTTATCTGAGAGTACGAATTTACAATTTGATAGCGAAGGAAGAATTTCGTTAACTTCAAAATTATTAAAACATGCGAAAATAAAGAATAGCATGATTTTTGTTGGTCAAGGAAAAACTTTTCAAATTTGGGAACCAACAATTTTTGAAAAATTTAGGGCAAACGCTAGAAAAAAAGCTAATCTAAATCGTTCGAGTCTTAAATGGGAGAGTCAATTTAACTAATAAAAAAAGAGGGGGATAAAATGACAATTAATTTTAAAATACCAGAGATAAAGGAATTAAAACCAAGAATATTAGTTCTTGGAGTTGGAGGAGCTGGAGGTAATGCAATAAATGAAATGATTGATGCAGGAGTAGAAGGAGTTGAATTTGTTGCAGTTAACACTGATGCTCAAGATTTAAAAACAAGCAAATCTAAAACAAGAATTCAACTAGGAATTAATTTGACAAAAGGTCTAGGTGCTGGAGCAAAACATGAAATCGGCTTAGCTGCAGCCAATGAGTCTTTAAATGATATTGTTGATATTCTTAAAGGCGCAAATATGGTTTTTATTACAGCTGGAATGGGCGGGGGAACTGGCACTGGTGCAGCACATGTAATTGCTAGAGCAGCAAAAGAATTAAACATTCTTACGGTGGGTGTAGTAACCTTACCATTTTTATATGAAGCACCCTCAAGAATGAGGAGAGCACAAGAAGGTCTTGAGGAACTAAGAAAACATGTAGATACTATTATAGTAATTCCTAATCAAAATTTATTTAAAATTGCAAATGAGCAAACTACATATAAAGAGTCTTTTCAATTGTCAAATAGCATCTTGAGACACGGAGTTCAAAGTGTGACAGATTTAATGGTTAAAGATGGTTTAGTGAATCTAGATTTTGCTGACGTTGAAACTGTCATGAGTTCAATGGGTAAGGCCATGATGGGAACAGGAGAAGCTGAGGGTGAAGGTAGAGCGATTAAGGCTACTGAATTAGCTTTAAATAATCCTCTGATTGATGACTATTCTTTAAAAGGGGCAAAAGGCTTATTAATAAATATTACTGGTGGTGAAGACTTAAAACTTTTTGAGGTAGATGAAATTGTAAATAAAATAAGATCCGAAGTAGACACAGAGGCTGAGATCATTAATGGTTCAATTATTGATCCATCTTTGGATGGTAAAATTCGAGTCTCCATTGTTGCTACTGCCTTAGATGGAAAACAACCTGAATCAAAATCTGTTATTAATATGGTCCATAGGATTCAAAATAGAAATACAGGTTACTCAGATTTTTCAAATATAAACTCAACACAATCATTTACTTTTTCTAATAACAATTCGCCTCTTGTTTCGCACGGAGCTAATGCTTTAAAGCTTGAGAATGAAGTCATTTCAGAAAATATAGATCAGTCTATCGACTCACAATCAATCGATGAAGTTAACAATCAATATCACGAGGAGCTTTTAAAAAATCAAGAAGTTGAGAGTGTAATTGAAAAAACTCCAGAGCCTTTAGAGGAAGATGAGGTTAATTCAAATGATTTAAGAGAATTCGGAGTTGATACTAATGAGCCAGATTTATTTAACTCAAGTAATGATAATTTAGAAACCGATGATCAATTGAGTTCTTCAGAGGAAGAAAATGACGATGATGATCTTGAAATTCCCGCATTTTTAAGAAGACAAAAAAATTAATGGTCTTCAAGAAAATAAATGGAAGCCACCATAGTATCGAATAGATCTCATCACTATCCGGTACTGCTAAAAGAAATTATTAGCATTATTTCCCCTCAATATGGTGGCACATTTATTGACTGTACTTTTGGTCAAGGCGGATACACTAGAGAAATACTAAAATCGCCAAATACTAAAGTAATAGCTATCGATAGAGATATTGAGAGTAAAAAAATTGCAGATCAAATTAAAAAAGATTTTCAAAATAGATTTGTTTTCAAAAATATCAAATTTAGTCAGATAAAAAATATGAAATTAAAAAATGAAAATATAAAAGGGGTGCTTTTTGATTTAGGTTATTCTCTTAATCAAATGAAGGATAATAAAAAAGGACTATCTTTCAGTTCTGAAGGTCAACTTAATATGAAACTAGGTTTAAACGATTTTTCAGCGAGGGAAGTAATTAATAAACTTACATCTGACGATTTACAAAAAATCTTTAAATATTTTGGTGAAGAAAAAGAAGCAAAAAAAATCGCAAATAAAATAATTAAAGAGAGAACAAAATATGAAATTAATACTCAAAACCTTGTAAATATTATTACTTCTGTAAAAAAAAGAAGTAATTCTAAAATTCATACGTCAACAAAAGTTTTTCAAGCAATCAGAATGTTTGTTAATAAAGAAATTAGTGAGCTAATAAATGGCTTAATAAATGCTACTCAAATTTTAAAGAAGGACGGAGTATTGGCGGTTGTCACTTTTCACTCATTAGAGGACAAAATTGTAAAATATTTTTTTAGAAGTCTTTCAGAAAATAAAAGTATTTCACGGTACCAACCTAAAATAGTCCAAACTGAACCAATACTATCTATGATAGAGAGAAAGCCTATTACGCCAGACAAACAAGAGTTGTTAGAGAATATATCATCTAGATCAGCTAAATTAAGATTTGTCATTAAAAAAAAAAATTTTTACAATTTTAATACTGACATTTTTGAAAAATTTAAATTTTTAATTGAGATAGAAAATATTAGTAATAAATTATGAGAAAATTTATAGTAACTATTTTTATATTTTCATTAATATTTTCTATCGCGTTCATTAAAAATTCAAGTAAAAAAATAGA
>CACENB010000026.1 GCA_902561015.1 uncultured Pelagibacteraceae bacterium | reverse complement strand
AACAAAGGAAGAGAGGCGTTCAATTTCATTTAATGGACTTATAGATAGTAAAATTTTTAATATATTTGGATAAATCAATGCAAAAAAATGTTTTGGGTGAAAATTTAGAAAGTTGTTCATTGGATCCACTTACTGGATGGTATAGAGATGGCTGTTGTAACACTGATGAAAATGATAGAGGTTTACACACCGTTTGTGCAAAAGTAACAAACGAATTTTTAGAATGGTGCAAAGAAGCTGGTAACGATTTAATTACGCCACATCCGGAATACGGTTTTCCTGGTTTGAAGGATGGAGATGGATGGTGTGTATGTGCTACCTGGTATGCAAGAGCTGTTGAAGCTGGTAAAGGTTGTCCAATTTATCTAAAAAGCACACATGAAAATACTCTGAAAATTTTACCTATCGAAACTTTAAAAAAATTTGCAATAGATTTGTCTTAATTACATGTTCCCATATTTAGGGCCGCCCCCACCCTCAGGTGTTACCCAAGTTATATTTTGTGAGGGTTCTTTTATATCACAAGTTTTACAATGAATACAATTTTGAGAATTTATAACAAATTTATTAGATCCATTTTCTTTTTGAACTTCATAAACACCTGCTGGACAATATCTTTGTGCAGGTTCATCATATTCATTTAATGTATAGTTAATTGGTAATGATGGATCTTTAAGTTTTAAATGAACAGGTTGATTGTCTGCATGGTTTGTTCCAGTTAGATAAACTGAACTTGTTTTATCAAAAGTAATAACGTTATCTGGCTTAGGATAATCAATTTTAGGCATTTTATTTGCTGGTTTTAATGTTTGATGGTCAGCATGTTTGTGTTTTAGTGTAAATGGTAATTTACCTCGAAACAAAATTTGGTCAATTCCAGTGAAAATAATTCCCAAAATTAAGCCCCAACTAAAACTAGGCTTAACATTTCTTGCTTCATAAAGCTCTTTATATAACCAACTTTTTTTTAATTTTTCCTCAAAGATTGATAACTCTTTATTATCTTTAATATGATCATTAATTGTTTCTGCTGCAATTATCCCACTTTTCATAGCAGTATGTGAACCTTTTATCTTAGGCATATTTAAAGTACCTGCATCACATCCAATCAATAACGCACCAGGCATAAACATTTTTGGCAAACTTTGAAAGCCTCCTTCTATTAAAGCTCTAGCGCCATAGGAAATTCTTTTACCACCCTCAATAATTTTTTTTATTGCTGGATGAGTCTTGAATCTTTGAAACTCATCAAATGGAGATAAATGTGGATTTTGATAATCCAAACCGATTACATAGCCTAAAAATATTTGTTTATTTTCTGCGTGATAGATAAAACTTCCTCCATAGGTACTATTATCTAAAGGCCAGCCAGCAGTATGCATAACTAAACCTTCTTGGTGATTTTTTTCATCCACTTCCCATATCTCTTTAAATCCTATTCCATATTGTTGTGGGTCTTTATCTTTATCAAGTTCAAATCTTTTAATTAATTGTTTTCCTAAATGACCTCTGCAACCCTCTGCAAAAACAGTCACCTTTCCTAATAAATCGATACCTGGCTCAAAACTATCTTTTTTGTTTCCCTCTTTATCGATACCCATATCTTGAGTTGCTACACCTTTTACAGAACCATCTTCATTAAATAAAATTTCACTTGCTGGAAATCCTGGGAAAATTTCAACACCAAGCGCCTCTGCTTGTTCTGCAAGCCATCTGCATAAGTTGGCAAGGCTTATAATATAATTCTTATGATTTTTTTGAACTGCTGGTAATAACCATGTTGGCCAGCTTAATGATTTATTTTTACCTAGAAATAAAAATTTTTCTTTGGTAACTTTAGTTTTAATAGGAGAATTTAATTCTTTCCAACCTGGAATTAATTCATCTAGAGCTCTTGTTTCAAATACATTTCCGCTTAAAATATGGGCACCAATTTCTGATGCTTTTTCTAACAAGCAAATATTTAATTCTGAATTTAATTGTTTTAACTTTATAGCTGTGGCTAATCCTGATGGACCGCCACCTACAATTACAACGTCATATTCCATTGTCTCTCTGGACATAAGTTAATTTTTTACAGATTATATTATTTTTGTATAGTGTTTAATTTGTTCAATTCCTCTAGGAATTGAGGAACAGCCTCAAAAAGATCGGCTTCAAGACCATAGTCCGCAACACTAAAAATTGGTGCTTCTCCATCTTTATTTATTGCCACTATTACTTTACTTTCTTTCATTCCTGCTAAGTGCTGAATAGCACCTGAAATACCAACAGCGATATACAAATCAGGAACAACAACTTTACCTGTTTGACCAACTTGGTGATCGTTACTTATATATCCAGCATCAACTGCTGCTCTAGATGCTCCTATTGCTGCATTTAATTTGTCAGCTAAAGAAGTAATAAGTTTAAAATTATCTCCACTCTGCATTCCTCTTCCACCTGATACAACAACTCTAGCAGTGCCAAGTTCTGGTCTATCTGATTTTACCTCTTCTCTTTTGACAAACTTTGTTTTTGAAAATTCCTCACTGGCTTCAGCTTTTTCTATTGGCGCTGATCCACCAGAACTTTCACAAGCATCAAAAGATGTTGGTCTTATAGTTACACATTTTTTTGTATCTTTACTTTTTACTGTTGCAAAAGCATTTCCAGCATAAATTGGGCGCAAAAAAGTATCGGGAGCAATAACTTTAGTTATATCACTGATTTGTGATGTATCTAGAGCAGCAGCAATTCTGGGCATTAAATTTTTACCAAAAGTGTTTGCTGAACTTATTATGTGTGAATAGTTATCGGCTAATTTTACAATTACTGGTGCAAAATTTTCAGCAACAAAATTCTCGTAATAAGATGCTTCGATTTGGATAACTTTCTTAACAAATTCTAATTTTGATAATGCTTTTGCTGCTTCCTCACATTTATGTCCAATAATTACAGCATGAACATCATTATCTAGCTGTGATGCTGCGGTCGCTGCATTAAGTGTAAATGGCCTCAATTCTTTATTGTTATGTTCCGCAATTAATAAAACTGACATTTAAATTACCTTAGCCTCATTTTTTAATTTCTGAACCAACTCAGATACACTTGATACCTTTATACCAGCTTTTCTTTTGGGTGGCTCTTCAACTTTAATTTGTTCGATTCTTGGGCTTATATCTACTCCTAAATCTGACGCATTTAATTGCTCAATAGGTTTTTTTTTGGCTTTCATTATATTTGGTAATGAAGCGTATCTTGGTTCATTTAACCTTAGATCACATGTTACTATTGCTGGAACATTTATTTCTATTGTTTCTAAACCCTCATCTATTTCTCTTGTTACCTCTAACTTACCATCTTTGATCTCAATTTTAGATGCAAATGTAGCTTGAGGCCAATTGAGAAGTGCGCTTAACATTTGACCTGTCTGATTACAATCATCATCGATTGCCTGTTTACCCATAAAGACTAAATCTGGTTTTTCTTTTTCAACAATTTTTTGTAATAATTTTGAAACAGAAAGAGGTTCAACAACACCTTCAGTTTTAACTAGTATTCCTCTGTCAGCTCCAACCGCCAATGCTTTACGAACTGTTTCTTGTGCTTTCTCTTCCCCAATACTTACTGCTACTACCTCTGTAGCTTTACCAGCTTCTTTAATCTTTACAGCTTCTTCAATTGCATTGTCATCCGGTGGATTAGTTGACATTTTTACATTGTCAGTTACTACACCTGAGTTGTCTTCTTTCACTCTGATTTGAACGTTGTAATCAATAACCCTTTTTACTGCTACTAAAATTTTCATTAAGCTCTCAATAATTTATTCTCAGAATCATATGGACTCTCTTCAAGAATTGTAGCTTCATACATCTTACCAAGAATATCAACTTTTAGTTTCTCACCAACATTAGCTAGATCTGGTTTAACCATGGCTAATGCGATTGATTTATCAATTCTAAATCCATATTCACCTCCAGTTGCCCTTCCAACAACTTTGTCATCTTTGTAAATTGGATTATTTCCTAATACGTCAGAGTCTGTTGTGTTATGGACTTCAAGAGTAACCAATTTATTATCAAAACCTTTTTCTCTCCATTTGTTCAAAGCTTCTAGGCCGATAAAATTTCCTTTATTTGGATGAACAAATCTATCTAAACC
The DNA here is from genome assembly GCA_902561015.1 of uncultured Pelagibacteraceae bacterium. Classification (GTDB taxonomy): domain Bacteria; phylum Pseudomonadota; class Alphaproteobacteria; order Pelagibacterales; family Pelagibacteraceae; genus Pelagibacter. Next base: position 400 of record CACENB010000026.1, on the reverse strand, counting down.
AGACTCATAAGGAGAATACTCAATTGATAATTCAGTTCCTACAAGCTTATAAGATTTTTCAATTCTTAAACTGTTCATCGCTCTAATACCAAATGGTTTAATCACTAAATCTTTACCTGCTTCCATTAGTTTATCGAAAATATGGTTTTGGTATTCAATTGGGTGATGTAATTCCCATCCCAATTCTCCAACAAAATTTACTCTCATGGCATTAACTGGTGCATATCCAACATTAACATTTTTTGCAGTTAACCATTTAAAATTCTCATTTGAAAAATCATCTGTTGAAACTTTTTTCATTAATTCTCTTGCTTTAGGACCCGCAATAACCAGAACCCCTGTACTATTAGTTAGATCTTCAAATATCACAGAGCCATCTGTTGGCATCCATTTTTGTATC
>CACENB010000025.1 GCA_902561015.1 uncultured Pelagibacteraceae bacterium | reverse complement strand
ACAGCTATATCAGAAAGAGGATCTGCTCCAATTACCTGAGCTTTAAACTCTTTGTCACCGTTAACTCTTACAATTATATCCTCTGCATCCTGAATTACATGGTTATTAGTAATCACTAATCCTTTTTCATCAATAATAAAACCTGATCCTAATGCAGCAGACTTCCTTTCTTGAGGGGCTCCAAATTCTTTAAACATATCCTCAAACGGAGAGCCAGGTGGAAACTGAAAAGGAAATGGATTTGATTGAGTGGTAACCGTTGTTGTAGTTGAAATATTTACAACTGATGGCATTAATTTTTCTGCTAAATCAGCGAATGAACCTGGAATTTCCTTCGAAAAAGAGGAAAGTGAATTATTACATAATAATAAGAAAGATATTAGAAAAACTCTTATTTTTTTTTTAAATCTTCGCATAATAAATAATTATAAAACCTATTATTGCAAAAACTAATCCGCCAGTTCTAAGTTGTCCTGAGGGAATTAGCTCCAATTTTTTCAACATACTTTTCATTTTTGATGGAAATATGGCATATAATATGCCCTCAATAAATAAGAATAGACCAAATGCAATGATCAATTCTCTCATTATAATTTAATTTGATTGGGGCTGATTTATATTTCCAAAAAATTTAAAAAACTCGCTGTCAGGTGATAAAATCAATGAAGTTTCACCTCCTATCAAAGCTTTTTCATATGCTTGCATTGCTCGATAAAATGCAAAAAACTCTGGATCTTGTCCAAAAGCGCTAGCAAATATATTATTTCTCTTACCATCACCTTCACCCTTCATAATCTCTGATTTTTTTTGCGCATCAGCTAAAATTACTGTTACTTCTTTATCCGCTGTAGAAGTAATTGTTACTGCCATCTCCGCACCTCTTGCTCTAAATTCTTTTGCCTCTCTTTCCCTTTCAGTTTGCATCCTTCTAAAAATTGCATCACTGTTTGCCTGAGGTAGGTCTGCTCTTTTAATTCTTACGTCGTTAATTTTTATTCCAAAGTTTTCTGCTTCATTATTAACTCCTTCTTGAATTAAAGCCATTTGCTTTGTTCTATCCTCTGATAATAAAGTTTGGAGTTCTTGTTGACCTAAAACGTTTCTGATTCTTGAATTAATAATTGTTGCTAATCTTGATCTAGCTACCCGCTCGTTACCCACAGAAATATAAAACTTTAGAGGATCAACTATTTGAAATCTTGCAAAAGCATCCACGATTAATCTTTTTTGATCTGATGCAATAACCTCTTCAGGTGGAGTGTCTAAATTTAAAATTCTTTTATCCAAAAAGACCACGTTTTGGATAAATGGAATTTTAAAATTCAAACCTGGTTTTACAATTATTCTTTTTGGATCACCAAATTGCAAAACAATAGCTTGATTTACCTCTTTTACAATAAAGATTGAAAAAAATAATGTTGCTGCGATTGCAACACTAATTCCAGCAATAATTTTTCCCATATTCATAATTTAATTAATCGCTTTCTTTTTTAATTCAGGCAATGGTAAATACGGCACTACACCTGATCCAGCATTTTTTTCTATGATCACTTTATCTATGTCTGCTAAAACTTTTTCCATTGTTTCTAAATACATTCTTTCCTGTGTTACTGATTTGGCATTTTTGTACTCATTATAGATTGCTAAAAATCTACTTGCTTCACCTTCTGCTTTTGCAACAACCTCTTTTTTATATGCTTCAGCAGCTTGCAATATTTTTGCGGCCTCACCACGTGCTCTTGGTATAACATCATTTGCGTATGCCTCAGCCTCGTTCTTAGATCTTTCCATATCCGCTCTTGCTGCCTGAACATCTCTAAAAGCATCAATTACTTGATCTGGTGGGTCAGCTTTTTGTGTTTGGACTTGAGTGATCTGAATACCACTTGTGTATTCATCTAAAATTTTTTGAATAATCTCTTGTGTATCAGTTTCTATTAACGATCTTCCCTCTGTTAGAATAGGTTGAATATTTGATCGAGCAATAACTTCTCTCATAGCAGTTTCTGCTGCAGCTTTTACAGTACCTTCTGGATCTTGAATTTTAAATAAAAAATTTCCAGCATCCTTAATAACCCAAAAAACAGAAAAGTCTATATTAACAATATTTTCATCACCTGTTAACATTAAGCTTTCTTGTGGAACGTCAGCAACTCCACCTTGAGAAGAAAATCCACTATCTCTCTCTGACCTGAAACCTATATCTATTCTGTTCACCTTTGTAACTTTTGGAGTAAGTACAGACTCAACGGGAAAAGGAATATGATAATTCAAACCTGGTTGAGTAGTTTTTACAAATTTTCCAAATCTTAAAACTACACCTTGTTCATCTGGCAATACTCTGTAAAGACCACTTGCCAACCAAACAAAACCTAAAATAAGTAAAACTAATATAGCTTGTTTTCCACCAGAAGAACTTCCGCCCGGTAAAAACCTTTTTAGTTTTTCTTGAAATTCTTTTATAATTTTATCGACATCTGGTGGAGTCGGTCCTCTACCTGAGCCATTGCCACTTCCACCACCTGGGGGCTTGCCCCAAGGACTTCCACCGCTTTGTCTAAAATCATCTGACATTATGGCAATCTATATAATGTCTTTATGCTGAAAAACAAGGTAAGATCACATTATGCCTAAAGAAAAGCCAGAATTAAGTGACGCAATGCGAAAAAAATTGAGTGGAAAATCAACTGAAAGAAAGCCAATTAACGGAACAAAATTCACTATTGCTATTTCAAGTGCTAAAGGTGGAGTTGGAAAGTCTACTTTTGCAACAAACCTAGCTTTAGCTTTGAAACAAATAGGTTGTAGAGTTGGGTTGTTAGATGCTGATATATATGGACCTTCTATACCAAAAATGTTTGGGATAAATGAAAAACCAAAAAGTGATGGTCAAAAATTGGAGCCTATCATTAGATATGATATTCAATGTATGTCTATCGGCTTTCTAACTGATGAGAAAACTCCAATGATATGGAGAGGTCCAATGGTTACAAGTGCAATTAAAACTTTCACTCAACAGGTAAATTGGAGAGATTTAGATTTTATAATTGTCGATATGCCACCCGGAACTGGTGATACTCAATTAACTTTTTCTCAAAGCATTGAAATGAATGGAGCAATTATAGTATCTACACCACAAGAAGTAGCACTTTTAGATGTAAAAAGAGGAATAAAAATGTTTGATAAGCTTGGAGTAAAAATTTTGGGTCTTATAGATAATATGAGTTTTTTTATAGGAGATGATGGAAAAAAATACGCAATTTTTGGAGAAGGTGGAGTTAAAAGAACAGCAAAGGAGTTTAATAAAGAATTTTTGGCAGAAATACCAATAGATCCAGATATTGGTAAATTTGGAGATCAAGGAAAGCCTATAGTGGAAAGTAATCCAAACAATAAAATATCTCAAATCTATATTAATCTAGCAAAAAAGATTAAATCAATTTATCTTTAAGCTCTAAAGCAGACATAAGCTCATTCCATTCTCTTTTTGATAATCCAGAATTTTCAACATTTACTTTTTCACCACTTATTAATTTTTGAATTATTTTTTTACCTTTTGAAGATACTTCTGTACCACCAACCCTGTAATCCATAAAAGCTTCATATGTGGTGGGCACCCATCTTTTGACAGTATCTAACATAGCATCTGCATAAGCTCTTATTTCATATTGAGCGTGATGATCAGCTCTTAATCTTAGAAAATTCATTAAATTTAAAAGATCTGTTTTCCAATACCACTGCGTATAAGTGTTTAAAGTTAAATTCATTCTTGCTAGTTCTCTTGCTAAACCAACTTGTTTTTTATCGATAACAGAACCATCATATCTCTCATTGAGCATAGTTTCGTAATTATCATATGTTTGTTCTGCATCCTTTTTCAGTAAATCTAAAACTTTTTTTGCCTGATCTCCTGAAAGAACATCTCCTCTTCCTTGTCTATTATTTTGAGATTGGGCTGCTAAATTTTCTACAGCAGGAAGATAAAACTCTTTATCTAAAATAGAATATCTTGCAGAATATTCATTTACATTAGCCGTTCTATGTCTAATCCATTGTCTAGCAATAAAAATTGGAAGTTTTACGTGATACTTTATTTCACACATTTCAAATGGTGTGCTGTGCCAATGCCTCATTAAATATTTTATTAAGCCAGAGTCAGTTGAAACTTTTTTTGTGCCTTTGCCATAGGAGACTCTTGCTGCCTGAACAATGGATGAGTCATCACCCATATAATCAATCACTCTTATAAAACCATGGTCTAAAATAGGTATTGCCTCATAAAGGATACTTTCTAGTTCTGTTACTGTAACTCTTTTTGTTTTATTTTCTTGAGACTGTTGATCTTTAATTTCTTGTTGCTGTTCCTTAGTTAATTTCATGAATAATATATTGAATCTTTAAAGATTACTTTTATATTAAACACGTTGGTTTTCCAACTATGACGATAAACGAATTTCGTAATAACCATTGCGGACGTGGGGGCAGTACCCACCACCTCCACCATTTACAACTTATGGGGGTGAACTAGATTCGACGGGTGACTAAAGGCTATTCTTTCGTTCGGAATTGTTCCTCCGGAACGGGCTAATTTATAGTTGCTAACGAAAGTTACGCACTTGCTGCCTAATTAACTCTGTTAATTAAGCAAACGGGGTTTTGGGGCACCTGGCAACAGAACGCCCCTACTTCAATTTAGGATTGTTGTATATTAAAATCTTACCCAAAATTCTCCACAAAGATTTCTGTCAAGTTTTTAAATCAATTTTTAGTAATATCTTAATTTTTAAATAACTTTTTTGAGAATTGCCGAGGATAAGGATATAGAAAAAATTATAAATATAGACGAAAATTAATAAAC
>CACENB010000024.1 GCA_902561015.1 uncultured Pelagibacteraceae bacterium | reverse complement strand
AACTTGGTCACCCCACTTAAAAGCCATCTCACATCCTGCAAGATAAAATTCCCACATTCGGAAAAATTTTTCATCAAACATCTTTATAATTTTTTCCTTATTTCTGATACAGTTCTCTTTCCAATGTCTTAAAGTGTGTGAATAATGTAATCTTAAAACCTCTATGTCTGTAACAACCAACCCTGCCTGCTCTATAGGTGTTGTAACTTCACTTAAACTTGGTGTATAGCCACCTGGAAAAATATACTTAGTTATCCATGGATGAGGATCCCTTGGCGGATTCACAGATCCAATTGTATGAATTAATGAAACGCCATCATCTTTTAATAAATTTTGAATTTGTCTAAAAAATTTTTTATAAAATTTACGTCCCACGTGCTCAAACATACCAACACTGACGATTCTATCAAATTTTTCTGCCAGCTCTCTGTAGTCAATCAATCTAAACTTCACCTGATTTTCTAAGTTAAGATCAGCTGCTTTTTTTTTGCAATATTTAAGTTGATTTTCTGACAAAGTAATACCTGTAACTTCGCATTTAGAATTTTTAGCGATATCAATTGCTAACGAACCCCATCCACAACCAATATCTAAAACTTTTTGGTTTGGCTTTAGATTTAATTTATTGATTATATGTTGGATTTTATTATTTTGTGCTGTTTCAAGACTATCATTTTCATTACGGAAGTAACCACAAGAATACTGTCTTTTAGGATCTAAAAATAGGTCATATAAATCATCTGATATATCGTAATGATGTGAAGCATTCATTTTAGATTTTTTTATAAAATTAAAATTCGTTAAGTATCTATACGAACCTCTTAGCCTATTAAGAATATAACTAAAAAAATTAACCTCACCCCTTCCTATATTTTTTAAAGCCAGATCTAGGAAGTCAGTTATTGTGCCGTTTTCAATTATAATTTCACCATTTGTATATGCCTCCCCAAAGTATAAATCTGGGTGAAGTAACAATTTATAGTGAAGTTTTTTATTTAAAATTTTTAATTTAATTGGATCATTATTTGGTTTACCAATGATATAATCTCTAGAGTTTGCATCTGTAAGGATGAAACCACCACTTTTAAAAACTTTATTTAAAAATCTTGCAAGTTGCATCTTAGGCGGCTAATTCTGATCTTAATTTAAAATTTAAACTCTTCAAATTATTTAATAATTCCTTTTCCTCTTTACTATTCAATAGTCTCAAGGGTGGTAAAATATTTTTGTAGATATCATCTTCTTGAGAAAAAAAACTGTGTAAAGCTGAAATTAAATTATATTTTTCAAAAACATTCCTTACATCACATAATTTTTTATCGTTCATTTGAGATTTTTTTGAGAAAAAATCGTCATAAACTTTTCTAGACAACTGTGCCGTTACATTGCAAGTGGCTGTTATTATTCCAGAACAACCTAATTCTAAACCTTTTAACAATTTAGTTTCTGAGCCTGGAAAAATAGAAAAATTTTCTAATTCTAAACTTTCAAACAAATTATATGTGCTATCTTTGACTCCAATTATTTGATCAGGAAATCTTTTTTTTAATTCTTTAATACATGCTGAACTAAATTTATATCCCGATAATTTTTCAAAATTATACAAAATGATTCTACTTTCTGGGACTGTATCAACTATCTTGGTAATAAATTTTATTACTTCTTGATCTTCATATTTATAATAAGCTGGAGGCATAATTAAAAAATTTTCAAAATTTAATGATAAAGCTATTTTCATTAAATTTATTGTATCGTTTAAAGAATTTAAACCTGTGCCAATAATATGTTTGCTCTTATATTTACTTTGAGAAAGCTCGTTTAATAATTTTATTTTCTCTGAAATTGAAATCAATTGTGATTGTCCAGTGCTTCCAAAAATCGCAGTTCCGTGACATCCTTGTTCAATTAATCTTTCAGCATGCAATATCGTTTTTTGAGCATTTAAACTCAAATCAGAGTTAAACACTGACATCGATGCTGCGTAAATTCCACATATTTTTGTCATAAAAAAATTTTTTTTTAAAAATATATCTAGTAAAGTTTATAAATACCATATGAAAATTTTAGCTGTTCAAAATAGAATGGGTATTGGAGATACTGTTATTTTTTTACCTTATATAAAGGCCATTTATAAAAAATTTAATTCACCTATCAGTTTACTTGTAAAAGAAAGTGCAAAAGCAAATCAATTTTTAAATCAATGTAGTTATATTGATAAAATTATAATTTTAGAAAGGGATAGAATTAATAAAAGACACAATGGGTTTTTTGGAAGTATCAATTTGATTAAAGATTTAAAGAAACATAAATTTGATAAAATCTTTATATTTAATTCGTCTTTCAGATATAATCTAATTGCTAGATTTTCTAGAATTCCAGACATCTATCAATACCCTTTGTTTCAAAAAACAAAGCAACATATAACAAATATGCCTAAAAAGTTTTTAAAAGATAAACTCAATTTAGAGATTGATGAAAATCCAGAAATTGAAATAGATAATGAGTCGATAAGTTTATCTGCTAAAAAATTTAGAATTAACAAAAATGAAGTCAATATTATTTTAGGAATTGGAGGGTCTGGTCCTACCAAAAGAATTCCTGCAAAAACTTTTTTAAAAGTGATAGAAAAAATCTCAAATTTTAAAAAGTGTAAATTTTTTTTGGCTACTGGTCAAAATAAAGAGGAACAAGTAATATTAAATGAGATTATAAGTTCTGAATTTAAAAATTTTTGTGTACCTTTAGATAAATTATCTATTAAAGAAATTTTACCGGTCATTAAAAATTGTAATATTTCAATTTGTAACGACTCAAGCTTTAGTCACCTATCCGCAGCTTTAAACGTCAAAACAATTACGTTAATGGCTGATACGCCTTTAATATATGGTAATTATAACACTAATATGTATCCAATTATACCTGATGGAGAGAACGTGGTGAGTCATAACACATCAGGAAAAGATAAAATCAATCCAGATAAAATATTTAAAAAATTTTTAGAAATTCACAATTAAGAGATATCATTCAAGACAATATCTTTTGCTTCATTAACGATTGAAGATAAACGAGAAGTTTCAGGAGATACATCAGGATGAATTTTTTTTTGAATTTTGATATAGGCTTTATTTACATCCTCCTTTGAAATTTTTTTATTCATATCCAAATTTAAAATTTTATAAGCTTCTTGAACAGTTATTGAGGATGAATTATTCGAGGTTTGTTGATTAAACGAAAATCTTCCTGATCTTCTTAAAGTTTGAATAAGTCTAAATAATGATATTAATTGAAAAATTGATAATCCCTTTAATTTAAGTAAAGCCAAACTCGCTAATGTAAGTGGTAAGGTTAATATAAATCTACCACCGATTGCAAATAAAATTGCTAAAAAAATTAATCCAATTATTATCAGCAGTCTTAAACCTTTTGAAAGTTTTTTTGATGAGATATTACTAATGTATCTCACAAGAAAATAAAAAATGACTAATATTACTACTGTATAAATAATTATATTCATATAATTGTTTTCATTATGAAAATACCACAACTTAAAAAAAAACCAGAAAGAAAATCTTGTCACAATGTTGCATGGGAAGATAATTATAGTTGGATTCATCAAGAAAATATCCTCGAGGTTTTAAAAGACGGATCAAAATTACATCCTGAAGTAAGAAAATATCTAGAGGAAGAAAATAATTATACAGATCATATTTTGAAGGATAATAAAGAAATTGAAAAAAAATTATTTCATGAAATCAAAGGTCGAATAAAATTAGATGACGTTTCACTTCCATTCAAGGACATTAGGTATGAGTATTGGACCAAAACCACAACCAAGGGAAATTATTCTATAAAGCTTAGAAAAAAGATTGGCTCTAATGAGATAGAAGAAATTTGGAATGGAGACAAAGAAAAAGAAAAGTTAAAAACAGAGTATTTCGGCATTGGAGATTTAGAGGTAAGTTATAACGATAAATATTTAGGATACTCATTAGATTTAAAAGGATCTGAATATTATACTATTTATTTAAGAGATATTTTGACTGGGAAAGAAATAACAGAAAGAATAGAGGAAACTAGTGGCAGTATAATTTTTAGTTTGGATGACAAATATATATTTTATTCAAAACTTGATAAATTTCACAGACCTAGAAAAATTTATAGGCATAAAATTGGAACATCTATAAAAAACGACGAATTAATTTTTGAGGAAAAAAGTGAAGCATTTACAGTTGGAATAAGTTTAAGTTCAGACGAAAAATATTTCTTTATTACAACCTCAGATCACAACACTTCAGAACAATATTACTTTAAAGTTAATGAACATAAACCTGAGCCAAAATTAATAAAAAAAAGAAAAAGAGGTATAATCTATTCAATTTCATCTTGGAATAATTATTTTTATTGTCATACAAACGAAGATGCTGAAGATTTCAAAATAGAGAGATGTAGTGATTTATCTAAACAAAATTGGGAAGTTTATATAAATGCTAAAGATGAAGTTCTTGTAGGTGGCTTAATTTTTTTAAATGATTGGATTATAAGAAGTGAAAAGTCAAATGCTCTTGGAAAATTATACTTAAGAGATATAAAAACAAATTTAGAGGAGGAGTTAATATTTTCAGATGAAGAAATAATTGTCCCTGGTATCTCATTGACACAAAGAGATAAAAATACTGATCAAGTTTATTTGTCATATTCATCTCCAAAGACGCCCGGAAAAACTTATCTTTATAATTTAAAGACGAAAGAAAAAAAATTAGTAAAGGAACAGGAAATTCCATCAGGTCACAGCGCTGATGATTATATTGTTGAAAGATTAGAATGCTCTTCTCACGATGGTAGATTGATACCTATTACAATAACTAGACACAAAAAAACTAAAATTGATGGGTCAGCAAATTTACTACTATATGG
>CACENB010000023.1 GCA_902561015.1 uncultured Pelagibacteraceae bacterium | reverse complement strand
TATTCTTTAGAACTTTAGGAATTTTGATTTTTACACTCAAATTTTTGAGACTCATATTTAGCTTTTTGTATCACAGACTGATTTGCATCTGGATATTGTTTTTCAACACCATTAATCATTTTGCAACCTTGGTCTTTCTCTCCTATTTGTACCATTGATACACCTAACTTTAATAAATTTACAGGAGCTTTTTCACCTTTTGGGTATTTTTGATATCCCTCTAAGTACGCAGATGCTGCATCGGTATAAAGTTGTCTTATTCTAAAGGTTTCTGCATACCAATATTGTGCATTGCCAGCAAGTTTATGCTCTGGGTTTGTTTGTACAAATTCTCTGAAAGCTCTTTCTGCAGTAGAGTAATCACCAACCTTTAAAAAACTTGTAGCAAACTCGTATTGATTTTCTGGCGACTCACTTGGAAGAATTCTTTCCTCAGCTTGAAAAGTCTCTGTTATTACTGTTGAAGTTGTATCTATTGATTGAGTTTGTTGAATTGTTTCATTGGTATTCGTGTCCTTATAAGATATTGAGCCAAGATCTTGTGGTTGTGAACTGCCAGGTAAAGTTTTATCTTTGGAGTTCTGAACCAAACTCTTTTTATTATCATTGATAACCAAACCATTTTCTAAGTCCTGAAATCTTATTTGATTATCGGCTTGAACTTTTGATAATCTATTTGATAATTTGTCGAGTTTAAAATTTATTTCTTCAAATCTGTTCGTCAAATTTTGAAATTGAGTTTCAATTTCTGTAAGTTTTAAAAGATGTCTTGTTAATACATCTTCTGAATTAGAGTCTAATGACGAGTCTGTATTATTAATTCCATTATTTAAATTTGTTGACCCTGAATAAACTGCTCTCTCAAGGGTTTTAATATCTTGCTGTAACTGTTCTATAGTTTCATAAATATTATGATTATCCGCTATTAAATGTGAAGATAGAGAAAGATAAATTATTAATAAAACCTCAAGTCTTAATTTTTTAATAAACATCATCATTAGCAAGGTTATTATTAAAATAATGGCAAAAAAAAGACCCTTGAAAATTACATGTCCAAGGGTCTTAAATTAAAAAAACTAATTTGCTTTTACTGTTACAGATCTTCTATTTTTTGACCATGCTAAAGGATTGGAACCTGAGTCAACTGGTCGTTCTTTTCCATAGCTTAAAACTGAAATTCTGTCTGAAGAAATTCCATATGTCATAAGATAGTCTTTAGCAGCATTTGCTCTTCTTTCACCAAGAGCCAAATTGTACTCTCTTGTACCTCTTTCATCTGCATGACCTTCAAGCACAATTGTTATTTTAGAATTTTTTCTCAAGTACGCTGCTTGTTTTCTTAAAGTTTCTCTTGAAGCAGTTGTCAAAACTGACTCATTGGTTGCAAAAAATACTCTATCAGGAACACCCGATGCTAAATACTCAACAGTATCTGTCCCAGTATAAACATCTCCTTGCATTTGACCTGAAGTTTTTTTTGATGTTGCACAAGCAGACAGCGCAAAACATGCAAAAACTATTAATAAAGTGTTTTTAAGAATTTTGTTTAATTTCATTATTGCTCCTTGATCAATATTTCTTATTCTAGACTTTTTCACAACTAATTAGATGTTTCAAGTTAAAAAATCAAGATAAATCAGATTAATTGCTCAATAATGATGACCATGATGGGTCAGAAGCATCTGTGGGGGTTTTTACCATCCTCTCATTATAGCCTGTTAAATCAATAGACCATAATTTAGCAGAAAATCCCTCACCTTTATCATCGGTTTTGGTCTCTCTATAAAATATTAAAACTCTTCCATTTGGTGACCAAGATGGTGCTTCTTGATAAAAATTTTCAGTCAAAAGTCTCTCCCCACTACCATCTGTTCTCATAACACCAATATAAAATTTCCCCTTATGAAGTTTGGTAAACGCTATTAAGTCACCTCTTGGTGACCAGACAGGAGTTCCGTATAGACCTTTACCAAATGAAATTCTTTTAACATTGCTCCCGTCACTTTTCATTACATAAATTTGTTGATAACCACTTCTGTCAGAATTAAAACAAATAAACTTGCCATCTGGAGAAAAAGAGGGAGAAGTATCAATTGAAGGATGATTAGTAATTTTTTCTACAATACGATTTTCTAAATCCATAGTATAAATTTCTGAATTACCATCTTTAGCAAAACTCATAATAATTTTTTTTCCATTTGGTGAAAAACGTGGAGCAAAGGTCATTCCAGGAAAATCGCCAACAACTTCTTGCATTCCTGTCTCAATATCTAAAAGATACACTCTAGGTAAGTTTCTAAAATAAGAAAGATAAGTAACCATTTGACTAGTTGGATTAAACCTAGGTGTTAAAACAAGCTCGTTACCTAATGTTAAAAATTTATTATTCGCTCCATCTTGATCCATTATCGCTAATTTTTTAATACGTTTAGTTTTTGGACCTTCCTCTGCAACATAAATTATTCTTGTATCGAAATAACCTTTTTCTCCAGTCAATCTTTGATAGACTTTATCGGTTATGATGTGTCCAACTCTTCTCCAATTGGTTGGAACAGTTGTAAAAGCTAACGCAACCATTTCTTTTCCAGCAAGTACGTCCCAAAGTCTGAACTCAACCCGCAATTTTTCATCAATGTAACTAACTTTTCCGGTAATTAATGCTTGAGCTTTAATTAAATTCCAATCTTCAAATCTTGGCTTTAGGTTTGCAATATCAGGGGCTTGTAAAAATGCATCTTTATTTAATGGATTAAAAAGACCAGATGTTTTTAAATTTACTTCTATTATCTTTGAAATTTCATCTCCAATATTTTCTTTTTTTAGGATTTTCTCAAAGTTTTGCCTTGAATTTTCATCAATTGATAAAGGAGAAACTGCTATTGGAAGTGGATTTAGATTTCCTCTAGTAATATCAACTTCGATGAAACTAAAACTTTTTGAGGGGATTATGATTAGAAAAATGATTAGCTTTATTAAAATTTTCATAAATTTATGTTATCCCTCTAACATTTCTCTTGCATCAAAATTTAATTGTAATTCTTTCCACCTTTCGTAACCTGTGGTTGGAACCCTTAGTGGTTGACATAATTTCACTGCTCTAAGCGCACTTTCTGCTAATACCTTATAAAAACCCTGTCCAGGTTTATTCATTCTTGCATGATCAATAATTTCTGATTTAGCAACTGTGCCATCCCGTTCTAATTGCAATTTAATTCTAACTAATAAATTTTCGTTGTAAGGTAAACCCAAAGGTATACTCCAGCATCCAAATATTTGTGCCTTTAGAGCATCCTCCTCGCTTAAAGATAGACCTACATTTTCAACATTCCTTTTTTGGTCTTGAGAAACTTTATCATTTTTTCTTGTTGTTTCGGCTGTTTCCTCTTTTGACTTATCAATCAATGCTGCAATGTTATTTGGATCGAAAAGTTCGTCTTTTTCAAACTCTGAAACTTGCTTTACTTCATTGTCTACTACTTCAGGATTTTGCTTATCCTCTTTGAGTTCTTTTTTATTTTTTACAAGATTATCGGGCATTGGAACAGAGTCCGGCTTTATTTTTTTTACTTTCTTAGGTGGTGCCTGCTCAGATACCAATTTTTCCTCTTTTTTTTTTACCTCTTCTATAATTTTTTTTGCTTTAGGGGCAAAAGGAATATTTGTTTTATCTGTAATTTGTATTAACTCAATTGATACAATTGGGGGAAGATCAATGGGTTTTTTTGTCAAGAATGGTAAACTCATTGCAGTTAAAAATATAAATACCGCATGTAAAACAGAGGATATAATTATACTCCTATTCAATTTATCACCTTTCCTTATATGGCTCTGAAATCAAGGCTACTTTTGTAAAACCTGATCCAGATAAAAGACCCATAATTTCAAGCACTCTGCCATAATTTATAGTTTTATCCCCCCTTACATAAATTCGAGTATCAGTTCTATTTTTTGAAACTGCTAAGACCTTTGCGATTATTTTTTCATATTCCACTTTAGACTCTTGAATGAAAATTTCTCCCTTAGAATTAATTGATAACGTCAAAGGTTCAGCTTCCTCTGGCAGAGAGTCTGCAGAACTTTCGGGTAAATCAACTTGCACTCCTACCGTTAGCAATGGAGCAGTAACCATAAAAATTATCAAAAGAACAAGCATTACATCTACGAACGGCGTAACATTTATTTCACTCATGGGTTCTTTTGATGATCGATTAAACTTAAAAGCCATTGATTAAATTATTGTTAAAAATCTCTTAGAAAAGTTTTCTAATCTCTGGGAATATTTAATTGAGTCATTATTAAATTTGTTATAAGCGACAACTGCTGGGATAGCAGCTAACAAACCTAAGGCAGTAGCAAATAGAGCTTCTGCTATTCCAGGTGCAACAATTGCTAGGCTTGTGTTTCGAGAAATCGCAATAGACTGAAAAGAATTCATAATTCCCCAAACAGTTCCAAAAAGACCTATAAACGGAGCTGTCGATCCAACTGTGGCTAAAAAGGTAAAACCTTTACTGATTTTGTTAATTTGTTTTTCAATACCAGTCTCGAGCAATGTAGTCATTCGGATGTTCAAATCAGTTTTTGATCTTCTTTTGAGTAAATTTTGCATCGCATCCCTAAAAAGTAAAGCCATTGGATCTTCAGTGGTTGCAGGCAGATTGTTATAAAAGGTTTCTGCAGATTTAGAGTTCCAAAACTTATTTTCAAAATCTTCGGTAGATTTATTAATCTTTTTGAAAAGCTTAAATTTTTCGAATATCACAGCCCATGAATAAATTGAGCATGCGATAAGTATTAAAATAACAGACTTAACTACAATATCTGCTCTTATGAACAAATTCATTAATGAAAAATCAGCACTTGAAGCTAGTCCAACTGCTTGTGATGATATATCAGCTTCCATACCAGCTTCTGTCACTTAAATGTGTCATGATTTTGTCTTATTCATTAAGATTTATTCTTCAATTTTATAAGTTTCATAATAAAAACTAGCGATTAATATAGCGTCAGCCTTATTTGAATCTTTCTTTTTTGATAACTGTGATGAAAAATTTGGGAATATCTCAATGGCTCTAGTTCGGCTAGCATCTTTTTCAGAATTGATTAAATTATAATATTTTTTCCATTTTGCAGGTCTAACAAAAAACATCGGCAGTCTCATTGCAGAACAAATACCCTTTAAAACTCCAAAAGACTGACCAAAATTAAACATACTTGTTACTCCTTGCCCTGGCATAGCCGTCACATGCTCTATCACAACTCTTATCTTGGTTTCAGGATTGCTATTAATTTTTTTTAAAATTTCATTATAAATTTGAGCT
>CACENB010000022.1 GCA_902561015.1 uncultured Pelagibacteraceae bacterium | reverse complement strand
GATTAAAAGTAATAGAGGTATAAAAAAATGTGAAAAATATTATACCTGATGCATATAATATCATATATAAAGGTTGTCCTTGAGTAAAATATGAACTTAAGTTTAAAAAAGTGTCACTTTCTGAAAAATTAAAATTTGAGAATGTAACAGGCAACAATAACAATGCTGAAGCAAAAATTGCTGGGATAACACCTGCTTGATTTATCTTTAAAGGTAAGTGTGAAGACTCTCCACCATACATCTTGTTTCCCATTTGTCTTTTTGGATAATTAATAAGTATTTTTCTTAAAGCTCTTTCCATAAATACTATAAAAAGAATTGTTAATATAAGAAGTACAAATATTGCTAAAATCATAACTGTAGAAATAGCCCCTGTTCTGCCAAGTTCAAACGTTGTTACTAGTGCTCTTGGGATTTCAGCAACAATACCAGCAAAAATTATTAAAGAAATTCCATTTCCTATTCCTCTTTGTGTAATCTGTTCACCTAACCACATTAAGAAAATAGTACCGGCAACTATTGTCGTAACAGTTGAAATTTTGAAAAAAGCTCCAGGGTTTATAACTAGATTAGCAGAAGACTCTAAACCAACAGCTAAACCATAACCTTGAATAGTTGCAAGAAATACTGTTCCATATCTAGTAATTTGTGTAATTTTCGATCTTCCAGTTTCACCCTGAGATTTTAGATTTTTAAAATAATCTGAGACCCCAGTTAATAATTGAACAATAATTGATGAGGAGATATATGGCATGATTCCCAATGCAAATATTGCCATTCTACTTACCGCTCCACCTGCGAAAACATTGAACATACCTAATAAACCTTTTTGATTACCCTCCATTAAAATTTTTAGTTGCTCAGGATCTATGCCGGGTAACGGAACAAAAGTTCCAAATCTATAAACTGCTAGTAATGCTAATGTGAAGAATATTCTATTTCTTAAATCGTTACTTGGTGATGCAACACTCATGGATACAATTATTTCTTAATTTGAATAGATCCACCAATCTTTTCAAGCTTATTTACTGCTGATTTAGATGCTAAATCTGCTTCAATGTTAATTTTATCTTTTATATTACCTGTTCCTAAAATTTTTAATTTAGATGATCTTTTATTAATCAATCTTAATTTTTTCAAGATATTAGAATTCAATATCTCTGAAGTTTTAATATTTTTTTTGTCTATAAAAGATTGAATTTTATCTAAGTTTAAAATAGCAATATTTTTTTTTTCAATTGGATTAAAGCCTCTTTTGGGTAATCTTCTGTACAAAGGCATCTGACCACCCTCAAAACTTTTTATTGATACACCAGATCTTGATTTTTGACCTTTAACGCCTCTTCCTGAAGTTTTTCCTTTACCAGATCCAATACCTCTACCAACTCTGATTTTTTTTTTATTAATTTTTGTTCTATTGTTTAGATTAATCATTAACTTCTTTTCTCAATAATTTCTGAAATTTTTTTATTTCTTATATTAGAAATTTGCTTTGGGGAATTTTGTTTCAATAAAGCTTTCATCGTTGCTCTAATGACATTATGGGCATTAGAAGTACCCATTGATTTTGCTACAATATCTTTAACACCAAGAACCTCACAAACTGCTCTAACTGGTCCACCTGCAATAATGCCTGTTCCCTTAGATGCTGATCTTAAAACTATTCTGCCAGATCCATCTTTAGCTTTTACATCATGATGAATAGTTCTACCCTCTCTTAAAGGTATATGAATTAACTTTCTTCTTGCTATTTCATTTGCTTTTTTAATTGCATCTGGAACCTGCTTAGCTTTTGCGTGGGCAATACCAATTTTACCTGATTGATTTCCAACAACTACTAACGCTGAAAAACCAAATCTTCTTCCTCCTTTAACAACTTTTGTTATTCTGTTTATGTGAACCAATTTTTCTAAAATATCATCATTTTTTTTTTCTTTTGTATAATCCATTATTAAAACTCCATTCCATTTTTTCGTAGTGTCTCTGCAAAAACTTTCACTCTACCATGATATTTGTATAGACCTCTATCAAAATAAATTTTAGAAATTTTCTTTTCTAGAGCTTTTTTTGCTAATTTTTCAGCAACAATTTTTGATAGTTCAGTTTTAGTAATTTTCGTTTCAGATTTAAAATCTTTTTCAACGGATGAAGCTGACAAAAGAGTTATATTTCTACTATCATCAATAATTTGTGCAGAAATATTCTTTGAAGTTCTTGAAATACTTAATCTGAGCCTCTCTTTATTTGCAACCTGTTTCAATTTTTTAGTTACTCTAAATTTTCTTCTTTTATTTGCTGTTAGTTTCATTATTTCTTTTTACCCTCTTTTTTTAATATATATTGCCCTTTTTCTCTCACACCTTTTCCTTTGTATGGCTCAATTTTTCTAAATGTTTTTAATTTCGAAGCTACAGAACCTACGTGTTGTTTATTTGCTCCTGTTATTTTTAAGGTTGTTTGTTTTTCAACGGATATTTTAATTCCTTCTGGAATATCGAAATTTATATCATGACTATAACCAAGTTGTAAATTTAACTGATTACCCTTTAGAGCCGCTCTATAACCAACTCCAACTAATTCTAAAGTTTTCTCATAACCTTTGCTTGACCCAATTACAGCATTATTTATCAAACTTCTACTCATTCCCCATAACCTTTTTGTATTTTGATCAATTTTTTTTGGTTTAATAGATATTTCTTTACCTTCCTTAATATCTAAAGAAAAAATATCTAAATCAATATTCACGGTTGATTTACCTAATGGGCCTTCAATATTTAGAATGTCTCCAGCTAAAGCCACTTTTACTTTATCAGGAATAGAAATATTTATTTTACCAATCTTAGACATTAAAATACCTTACAAATAATTTCACCACCAACACGCTGTTTTCTTGCATCAATATCTGTCATTACTCCTTTGGGAGTTGACACTATGGCAATTCCTAAGCCGTTATTTATTTTAGGTAGACTTTCAGCACTTGAAAAAATTCTTCGGCCTGGCTTAGATACTCGCTCAAAGGAATTTATAACTGGATTACCTGAATGATATTTTAACTCGAGAGCTAAAATTGATTTATTATTATCAGAATTTACTTTAAACTCTTTGATAAATCCTTCATTCTTTAGGATTCCTGCAATTTTCGTTTTAAAACTTGATGATGGCAATTCAACTTTTTTATGACTCCTTGATTGGGCATTTTTTATTCTTGCAATCATATCTCCTATTGGATCACTTAAACTCATATATTCCTTTCTACCAACTGGATTTAATTAATCCTGGTATCTTTCCTTGTAAACCTAATTGCCTTAAAGCAATTCTTGATATTTTTAATTTTCTATAGACGCCATGTGGTCTACCTGTAATTTGACATCTATTCATCACCCTATTTTTTGCTGAATTTCGAGGTAATTTTGATAATTTTTGTTGTGCTTTAAATCTTTCCTCCAATGGAAGTTTTTTGTTCATAACAATTTTCTTAAGTTTTTGTCTTTTTTTGAAGTATTTGTCAGATAATTTTATCCTTCTATTGTTTTTATTAACTGAACTAAGTTTAGCCATTCTAATTATCTCCTTTTTTAATAAATGGAAAATTTAATTTTTCTAACAGTGCATAACTGTGGTCTTTATTTCTAGATGAGATTACGATAACTATATCCAATCCTCTTACTTTGTCTGCTCTATCGAAACTGACTTCTGGGAAAATTATGTGTTCTTTTATGCCAAAAGTATAATTTCCAAATTTATCAAAACCACTAGGTGATAGACCTCTAAAATCCTTAATTCTTGGTAAGGCAATGTTTACTAGTCTGTCTAAAAATTCATACATTTTATTTTTTCTAAGAGTAACTTTTAGGCCTGCATTTGAACCTTTCCTTGTTTTAAAATTAGCTACAGATTTTTTAAATTTTGTTGTCACTGGTTTTTGTCCTGTTATCTTTGCCAGATCCTCTTCACAAGATTTTAAAATTTTGCTATCATTACCATCTAAACCAAGACCCATATTCAAAATAATTTTTTCAATTTTAGGTCCCATATGTAAATTCTTAAAACCGAATTTTGACTTTAGTGATGGCTGAATTTCTTTATGATATAAATCTTTTAGTCTTGGTGTCATTATTTTTTAGCCTCTTTTTTTTTACTTTTTAACTTTTCTTCAACCAACTTTAAGTTTGAAATATGAATAAAACTCTCTTTAGAAAAGATTCCACCCTTTTTTTCCTTTGTTGTTTTAACGTGTTTTTTCACCATATTAATATCTTTAACTTTTGCTCTATTTCTAGGTCTATCAATTTCTATCACTTCACCTTCTTTGCTCTTATCCCTTCCACACAAAATTTTTACTTTTAGACCTTTTTTAATCATTATAATACCTCTGGTGCCAACGAAATTATCTTCATTTGACCTCTGTTCCTTAATTCTCTTGTTACTGGTCCAAAAATTCTTGTCCCTACTGGTTCTCCTTTATCATCAACTAATACTGCAGCGTTATTGTCAAATTTAACTTTAGAACCATCATCTCTATGAATACCTTTTTTTACTCTAACTACGACAGCTTTATGGACTGACCCTTTTTTAACTTTTCCTTTTGGTATCGCTTCTTTTACTGCTATCACAATTGTGTCTCCAATACTGGCATATCTTCTTTTTGAACCACCTAAAACTTTTATACATTCAATTTTTTTTGCTCCAGTGTTATCTGCAACCAATAATTCTGTTTGAACCTGTATCATTAGTTTGAACTCTCCATAACTTGAAATTTTTTATTTTTTGAAAATGGTTTACTTTCTATTATCGATACTTTATCACCATTTTTAAATTTATTATTTTCATCATGAGCATTGTATTTTTTCTGAACTTTAATTACTTTTTTTAGAACTGGATGTGAATATTTTCTTTCTACCATTACAGTTATAGTTTTATTTGGTTTATCACTTACAACAATTCCTTTTAAAATTTTTTTAGGCATTAATTTTTCCTTTCAGAGCAGTTTTTAATCTTGCAATTGTTTTTTTTGTTTCACCAATTTTAGCTGGATTTGTTATTTGTGAATTTATTTTTTGAAATCTTAGATTAAATAAATCTTTTTTTAGTTTATCTATATTCTTAAAAATTTGATCTTTTGTAAGTTTTTTTATTTCTTGTTTTTTCATATTAAGCAAATCTTTTAATCGTTTTTGTTTTAATAGGTAGTTTTGCTGAAGCTTTATATAACGCTTCCTTAGCTATTTGTTCAGATACGCCATCTACCTCAAACAAAATTCTTCCTGGTTTCACTCTGCAAGCATAAAATTCTGGAGAACCTTTTCCTTTACCCATTCTAACTTCGATTGGTTTTTTTGAAACTGGAACGTTTGGAAAAATTCTCGTCCATACTCGGCCTTGTCTTTTCATGTGTCTTGTTAATGCCACTCTAGCTGCTTCTATTTGCTTTCCAGTTACTCTATCTGGTGATAAAGCTTTTAAAGCATACGCTCCATAATTTATAAAGTTAGCCCTAGATGCAGTTCCATGAATTCTGCCTTTGTGGGCTTTTCTCCATTTTGTTCTTACTGGTTGCAACATCTTATTATTTTTCCTCTTTACCCTTCACTTTGTTTGTTTCTTGACTAAACTCTTTAGCAAAAACTTCTCCTTTATATATCCATACTTTTATTCCAATAATTCCATATGTAGTAAGAGCCT
>CACENB010000021.1:2500-6112 GCA_902561015.1 uncultured Pelagibacteraceae bacterium | reverse complement strand
TGATTGCATAATTTCTTAATATCTTGTCAAATGTTTCTCCTTCACTTATTTTATGAGTGATTGTTTTAAATTTTGGTTCAAGACTTTCAAAAACATGATTAATTGTTTTTTTAAAATAGACATTATTGATTATATTTTTGTAATTATTATAAATTTTTTGTTTATTAAAATTGTAATACGTAGTTGAGAGTATTGTGGTTAACAATAGTAATCCCAAAGCTAAAATTTCTGTATTATTTCTTAATTTTTTTTTGATTTTATTTAGCATTTAACAATTTTTAGATTTTGCAGTTAACAGTTTTAAATTAATAAAAATACCAAAAAAAAGCCCGTAAAATAAGGCTTTTTTTTAATTTTTTTATAGTTAAATGCTTGATTTCCCTAAATATTAGCCTATAAGCAACATCTTTCCAAAAGATAATAATTTAGACTATTTTTTGGATTTATTGGGCTTAATTCATGCTCAATTAGCTGTTTTAAAAGTAAAAATTTAAGAAGAGAAGTGTGGACGGTTAAGGTTACCAAAAATTTGTCGTACACACTTCAACTTTATATAAATCTTATTCTTAGGATTTATATAGAAGCTAGTGTGCGCCGTTTTTAAACTTGAGAGTTTGATCATGGCTCAGAACGTACGCTGGCGGCACGCCTAACACATGCAAGTCGAACGAAGTAGCAATACTTAGTGGCAGACGGGTGAGTAACATGTAGGTATCTACCCTTTGGCCTGGAATAACACGAGGAAACTTGTGCTAATACCAGATAAGTCTTTACGGAGAAAGCTTTATGCACCATTGGATGAGCCTGCACTTGATTAGTTTGTTGGTGGGGTAATGGCCTACCAAGACTTTGATCAATAGCTGATTTGAGAGGATGATCAGCCACATTGGGACTGAGACACGGCCCAAACTCCTACGGGAGGCAGCAGTGGGGAATCTTGCACAATGGAGGAAACTCTGATGCAGCGATGCCGCGTGAGTGAAGAAGGCCCTTGGGTTGTAAAGCTCTTTCGTCGGGGAAGAAAATGACTGTACCCGAATAAGAAGGTCCGGCTAACTTCGTGCCAGCAGCCGCGGTAATACGAAGGGACCTAGCGTAGTTCGGAATTACTGGGCTTAAAGAGTTCGTAGGTGGTTGAAAAAGTTGGTGGTGAAATCCCAGAGCTTAACTCTGGAACTGCCATCAAAACTTTTCAGCTAGAGTTTGATAGAGGAAAGCAGAATTTCTAGTGTAGAGGTGAAATTCGTAGATATTAGAAAGAATACCAATTGCGAAGGCAGCTTTCTGGATCATTACTGACACTGAGGAACGAAAGCATGGGTAGCGAAGAGGATTAGATACCCTCGTAGTCCATGCCGTAAACGATGTGTGTTAGACGTTGGGAATTTATTTTCAGTGTCGCAGCGAAAGCGATAAACACACCGCCTGGGGAGTACGACCGCAAGGTTAAAACTCAAATGAATTGACGGGGACCCGCACAAGTAGTGGAGCATGTGGTTTAATTCGAAGATACGCGCAGAACCTTACCAACACTTGACATGTTCGTCGCGACTTTAAGAGATTAAAGTTTTCGGTTCGGCCGGACGAAACACAGGTGCTGCATGGCTGTCGTCAGCTCGTGTCGTGAGATGTTGGGTTAAGTCCCGCAACGAGCGCAACCCTCACTTTTAGTTGCCATCATTAAGTTGGGCACTCTGAAAGAACTGCCAGTGATAAGCTGGAGGAAGGTGGGGATGACGTCAAGTCCTCATGGCCCTTACGTGTTGGGCTACACACGTGCTACAATGGTATTTACAAAAGGAAGCAAGACGGCAACGTTTAGCAAATCCTAAAAAAATACCTCAGTTCGGATTGCACTCTGCAACTCGAGTGCATGAAGCTGGAATTACTAGTAATCGTGGATCAGCGTGCCACGGTGAATGCGTTCCCGGGTCTTGTACACACCGCCCGTCACACCATGGGAGTTGGTTCTACCTTAAGGCAAGGTTTTAAACCCTTGACCACGGTATAGTCAGCGACTGGGGTGAAGTCGTAACAAGGTAGCCGTAGGGGAACCTGCGGCTGGATTACCTCCTTTCTAAGGATAAGTGAAATTTATTTTCACTTTAAATAATATACAGGTTAATGTTGACCGTCCTCATTTCTCTTCTTAAATTAGTGTTTCTCTTGCATAGGGGCCGGTAGCTCAGTTGGTTAGAGCACACCCTTGATAAGGGTGGGGTCGAAAGTTCGAGTCTTTCTCGGCCCACCATTTTAAAATCATGGGGGATTAGCTCAGCTGGGAGAGCGCCTGATTTGCATTCAGGAGGTCAGCGGTTCGATCCCGCTATCCTCCACCAGATACACTTAGCTATAAAATTTGTAAATAAAGTAATAATTAATATCAATATCTATATCCGAACGTTAGTAATGTTATTAACTAATGTTCAAAATAAAAATTTGATTCAACACAGAATTTTTTTCTGTGCATAAATCAAGCGTTTAAGGGCGTGTGGCGGATGCCTAGGCACTGAAAGCCGAAGAAGGACGTGATATACTGCGATAAGTTTCGGGGAGCTGTATGTAAGTTTTGATCCGAAAATTTCCGAATGGGGAAACCCACCACTTTATGTGGTACTTTAAACTGAATTCATAGGTTTAAAGAGACAACCTGGAGAACTGAAACATCTAAGTAACCAGAGGAAAAGAAATCAATTGAGATTCCGTTAGTAGTGGCGAGCGAAAGCGGAATAGGCCAGTAGTTTTGTTAAAAAAATTTGAATAGTTTGGAAATGCTAACCATAGAGGGTGATAGTCCCGTATGAGTAATGTTTAACAAAATTCTTGAGTAAAGCGGGACACGTGAAATCCTGCTCGAACATAGGGGGACCACCCTCTAAGCCTAAATACTCTTCAGTGACCGATAGTGAACTAGTACCGTGAGGGAAAGGTGAAAAGAACCCCTATTAGGGGAGTGAAATAGAACCTGAAACCGCATGCCTACAATCAGTCGAAGCTCTTTTTAGAGTGACGGCGTACCTTTTGTATAATGGGTCAGTGACTTAATTTATTAAGCAAGCTTAAGCCATCTAGGTGTAGGCGCAGCGAAAGCGAGTCTTAATAGGGCGATTAGTTTAATGAATTAGACCCGAAAACGAATGAGCTTACCATGAGCAGGTTGAAAGTAAGGTAACACTTACCGGAGGACCGAACCAGTTGACGTTGAAAAGTCTTTGGATGACTTGTGGTAAGGGGTGAAAGGCCAACCAAATTCGTAGATAGCTGGTTTTCCGCGAAAACTATTTAGGTAGTGCGTTGAATAAATAGATGTTTAGAGGTAGAGCACTAAATGGGCTAGGGGGAAGAGATTCTTACCAAACCTAATAAAACTCCGAATGCTAAACATTGTTCTTCAACAGACAGACTGTGGGTGCTAAGGTCCATGGTCGAGAGGGAAAGAGCCCAGACCACCAGATAAGGTCCCCAAATTATGATTAAGTGTGAAAGGATGTGGAAATTCCTTAACAGCCGGGAGGTTGGCTTAGAAGCAGCCATCCTTTAAAGATAGCGTAACAGCTCACCGGTCTAATAGAGTTTCTGCGCCGAAGATGTAACGGGGCTAAAATCATATAC
>CACENB010000020.1 GCA_902561015.1 uncultured Pelagibacteraceae bacterium | reverse complement strand
TATTCTTTCCATTTTTTTTCTCTCTCTTCATCTTGTTTTGTAAACATATAAGGTTGCATACCAGCCAAATTTGCAAGATACTTTACAGCTTCACCAAATCTAAGATTTTGTGTTTTCATAACAAAATCAAAAATGTTGCCATGTTCAGACGTAGCAAAACAATGGTAAAATTCTTTTTCATCGTTAACTGTGAAAGATGGTGTTTTCTCATTTTTAAAAGGTGAAAGACCTACGAATTCTTTTCCTCTTTTTTTTAGACTTATAAATTTAGATACAACTGTAGAAACCTTTAATCTAGTTTTGATTTCATCAAGATATTCTTTTGGATATTTCATTATTATTTATTTAAGAGTCCTTTGATAAGAGATCCCGCTTTAGCGAAATCAATTTTATCAGAATGTTCTTTTTTTAGTTCACCCATAACTTTACCCATATCCTTGAGTGAAGAAGCGCCTAATTTTGTTATAATTTCCTCACATATTTTTTTTGTTTCTTCATCACCTAAAACCTTCGGTAAAAAACTTGATATAATGTCATATTCATTTTGCTCAACTTCAAGTAAATCAGTTCGATTATTTTTTTTGTAGATTTCAATCGATTCGGTTCTTTGCTTAACCATTTTTTTAAATAGCTTTTTAATATCCTCATCGTCTGTCTCTTTCTTGTTGGGACCCGATCTATTTTGAATATCTAAATCTTTGATGGATGATAAAATTAACCTATAAGTTGATATTTTTGTTTTATCTTTAGATTTTAGTGCATTTTTGTATTCAGTTTCGATTGTTTCTTTTAAAGACATAATTTTTTAATCTACTTTAAAGCAAAAAATTCTCAAAAGAAAAATTGTTTTTTTTCAATTTTATAATACATCTCTGTTGCGATAATAATCCAATTATTGTATTAACCTTTAACTTATGAGTTGTAATTGATCAAAAAAGCAAAAAAAACTAACTCAAAAAAAATCTCAGATAAACAAACAGGTATTTTAGTTCTCGAAAATAGAAAAGTTTTTAAAGGCATTGGTATTGGCTACCAAGGAATTGCCACTGGAGAAGTTTGCTTTAATACCTCTCTTACAGGTTATCAAGAAATAATTTCTGATCCATCTTATGCTGGACAAATTATCAATTTTACTTTTCCTCATATTGGTAATGTGGGTACCAATAATGAAGACCATGAGTCTGATAAAATTTGGACTAAAGGTGTTATATTTAATTCAGAAATAACATCGCCCTCAAATTATAGATCTTTTTTACACTTAGATGCTTGGTTGAAAAAAAATAAAATAGTTGGAATTACTGGATTAGACACTAGAAATTTGACTAATTTTATTAGAGATAAAGGTGCACCAAAAGGCACAATATCAGTCTCAAAAACAGGAAAATTTAATATAAATAAGATCATCAATCAAACTACAAAATGGAGTGGATTAAAAAATTTAGATCTTGCAAAAGAAGTTACGACAAAGAAAAATTATCTGTGGAAAGGTTTTAAAACATGGAAAAAACAAACTGGATATCAAAAAAATAAACAAAAATCTTTTCACGTTGTTGCTATAGATTATGGAATTAAAAAGAATATTTTAAGATACTTTTCTGACTTTAAATGTAAAGTTACAGTGGTTCCGTGTAATGCTAGTTATGAAAAAATTTCATCTCTAAAACCTGATGGAATATTCCTATCAAATGGTCCTGGAGATCCTGCTGCAACCGGAAAATATGCTATTGGAATAATAAGAAATCTTATTAAAAAAAATTTTCCAATATTTGGAATTTGTCTTGGTCACCAATTACTTGGCTTAGCCTTAGGAGCAAAAACTAAAAAAATGAAACTTGGACATCGAGGAGCCAATCATCCAGTAAAGAACTTTATTAATGATAGTGTTGAAATTACCAGTCAAAACCATGGTTTTGAAATTGTTAAAGAAGGGTTGCCAAGAAGCTTGGAGATTACTCATAAGTCTTTATTTGACGGAGGTATTGAGGGAATTCGATTAAAAAATAAACCTGTGTTTTCTGTGCAATATCATCCTGAGTCCAATCCAGGCCCGCAGGATAGTGTTTACCTTTTTCAAGAATTTATAAACAACATTAAAAAAAATGCCAAAAAGAAAAGATATTAAAAAAATTTTAGTTGTTGGAGCTGGCCCAATTATTATTGGTCAAGCTTGCGAATTTGATTATTCAGGCACTCAAGCATGTAAGGCGTTGAAAGATGAGGGTTATAAAGTTGTTTTAGTAAATTCAAATCCAGCAACAATAATGACTGACCCAGATGTTGCAGATAAAACTTATATAGAACCTATTACGTTAGAAATACTTGAAAAAATTTTAAGAAAAGAAAAACCTGATGCAATTTTACCAACCATGGGTGGCCAGACTGCATTGAACTTGGCAATGGAAGCAGAAAAAAAGGGAGTTCTTAAAAAATATAAAATAGAACTAATCGGTGCTAATTCAAAAGCAATCTCTAATGCTGAGGATAGGAAAAAATTTAGAAAAAATATGATGGATATTGGTATAGATTTACCAAAATCAAAAGTTGTAAATAAATTCAATCAGGCCTCAAAAGTTTTAAAACAAATTGGTTTACCTGCAATTATTAGACCTGCTTTTACACTTGGTGGTCTTGGAGGTGGAATAGCTAAAACAAAAAAAGACTTTTATAAAATTATAAAAAATGGATTACACGAGTCTCCAGTAAACCAAGTTCTAGTTGAAGAATGCTTGGAGGGTTGGAAGGAATTTGAAATGGAGGTTGTAAGAGATAAGAAAGATAATTGTATCATTATTTGTTCAATAGAAAACATTGACCCAATGGGAATTCACACAGGTGACTCTGTTACAATTGCACCAGCGTTGACACTTACTGATAAAGAATATCAAGTAATGAGAAACGCATCTATCGCATGCCTTAGAAAAATTGGTGTTGAAACAGGGGGATCTAATGTTCAGTTTGCAATAAATCCAAAAAATGGAAGAATGGTTATTATTGAGATGAATCCCAGAGTATCAAGATCGTCTGCTTTAGCATCGAAAGCAACAGGTTTTCCTATCGCTAAAATTGCTGCAAAACTTGCTGTCGGTTACACATTAGATGAATTAAAAAATGAGATAACAAAAGTCACTCCTGCATCTTTTGAACCAACTATTGACTATGTGGTCACAAAAATTCCAAGATTTACTTTTGAGAAATTTTCGACCTCACCTGCAACTTTAGGTACATCAATGAAATCTGTTGGAGAAGCTATGGCAATAGGTCGAAATTTTAAAGAGTCTTTACAAAAAGCATTGGTTTCTCTTGAAACAGGGTATTCAGGCTTAGATAGAGTTTTTAATATTAATAAAAAAGAAATAGAAAAAAAACTTAGAGAAAATATCCCTAATAAACTTTTACTTGTGGCAGAGGCTTTTAGGAAAAAAATCAATATAAAAAGAATTCAAAATTTATCAAAGATCGATCCCTGGTTTTTAGAACAAATTAAAGAGATCGTTGATAACGAAAATAAACTTAAAAACAAAGGTGTTCCAAGAGACTTCGTTGAATTTAATCGAATTAAATCGATTGGTTTTTCAGATAAAAAAATATCTGAATTAACCAAAATTCCTGAAAGTGTCATAAGAAAAAGAAGAATGGCTTTAAAAGTATTACCTGTTTATAAAAAAGTAGATACTTGTGCTGCAGAATTTAAATCTTTTACACCTTATATGTACTCAAGTTATCAAAGAAATTTTTCACTCAACTCCGAGTGTGAAGCGGAACCAACTCAAAAGAAAAAAATCATTATCTTAGGAGGGGGTCCTAACAGGATTGGTCAGGGAATAGAATTTGATTATTGTTGTTGCCAAGCAAGTTTCGCTTTGAAAGATGCAGGTTTTGAAACGATTATGGTCAATTGTAATCCAGAAACTGTTTCAACAGATTATGATACAAGTGATCGATTGTATTTTGAACCTCTTAAAGAAGAGTATGTTTTCAATATTATTAAAAAAGAGCAAGAGAAAGGAAACTTGATTGGAGTAATAGCACAATTTGGTGGCCAAACTCCTATAAAGTTGGCTGAATTTTTATATCAAAATAAACTTCCAATTTTAGGCACTCAATATACTTCAATTGATCTAGCTGAAGATAGAGATCGATTTAGAAATCTTTTAAATAAATTAAAACTTAAACAAGCAGAAAGTGGCATTGCTAAAACTTACAAACAAGCAATAAAAATTGCTGACAAAATTGGTTTACCTTTAATTGTAAGACCCTCTTACGTTTTAGGCGGACGAGCAATGGAAATTGTATATGAGAAAAATGATTTAAAAAAGTTCGTTGAAGAAGCCTTTAAGGCTGCAGAGGATAATCCAATATTGATTGATAAATTTATTAATCAAGCAATGGAAGTTGATGTGGATGCATTGTCTGATGGTAAAGATGTATTTGTTGCAGGTATCATGCAACACATTGAAGAAGCTGGAATTCACTCTGGAGACTCAGCGTGTAGTCTACCCCCTGTTTCAATTAAACCTTATTTGATTAAAGAAATAGAAAATCAAACAAGAAAATTAGCTTTAGCTCTTAAGGTTAAAGGGTTCATGAATATTCAATTTGCAATTAAAAAAGATCAGATTTACGTAATTGAAGTAAATCCAAGAGCAAGTAGAACTGTGCCTTTCGTATCAAAAGCAAAAGGTTTACCTCTTGCTAAAATTGCTTCAAGAATTATGGCTGGTGAAAAATTATCTAAATTTAATTTAAAAGATAAATCTAAAGGAATGTATGCTGTTAAAGAAGCAGTTTTTCCATTTAATAAATTTCCAAATAGTGACTTACTTTTAGGTCCAGAGATGAAATCAACTGGTGAAGTGATGGGTTTTGATAAAAATTTTGGTATGGCTTTTGCCAAGAGTCAAATTGCATCTGCTAATTCTTTACCAAAAGATGGCCTTGCTTTTATTTCATTAAAAGATGCACACAAAGATGAAGGGATTATTTTAGCAAAACAATTGATCAAACTTAAATTTAAATTGTGTGCTACTAAAGGGACTGCTGAATATATTAGAAAATTTGGTATGAAATGTAAGAAGATTAATAAAGTTAGTTCAGGTACTCCTCACATTGTTGATGTTTTAGATGCTAAAAAAATTGCTCTAGTAATTAATACTGGTGGCGGTAATAGTGAACATCGAGTTAGTGATGCTATAGCTTTAAGAAGAGCAACCTTAAAAAATAAAGTTCCTTATTGCACAAATATGTCAACAGCTTATGCTTGTTTAGAAGCGATAAAGTCACTAAAAACTAAAAAATTAGAAGTCACAGCTTTACAAAATATCTAGTTTAAAAAACTTTTCTTAAATTAAAAAAAGCTTGCTTAATATCACTTATATTAAAAGGATCTTCATTTATTATCTTAAAATCTAATTCAAAATCATTAATGGTTTTGCTTAAGATATATTCTGATCTTAGATCATCAGATCCTTTAATATTAAAAGCATAATTTGTTTCTTTATTGGGTAAATATCCAATAGCTAAATGAATTTTATCAGTATGTCCTGATCCAAGCGCTTGATTTCTTTCATATATTAAAAAAACACTAAAATTATCCTGAAGCACGATATCAATCCCAATCTCACCATTAATACTGTGCAAGGCTCCAGAAGATAAACTATCATCAAAAGTTACACTGCTGTCACCTGTATATGTATATTTAAACTTTGAGGATTGATCCAAATCCATTATGTATTCAATTTTTCCGTGTCTTTTTATTGTATATTTTTCATTTAAGACATCTTCGACTGCAGCAAAACCTGCTCTAATTTTTTTCGTTCGAATGTGTTGATTTTCTACATCAATACCACCATTACCAGATTCGTTATAAGATCCTAAAATAGTGTGACCAATATCAAATCTTCCAGAAGGAATAAAAGTCAAATTATCTTTTTTTATTTCATCTTTTATTCTTATTGTTCCATATATTTGTTTACCTTTTCGATTAGCAGTTAAATTTTTACCATCTAGAACAGTTAATAAATCAGACCTCAATCCTCCGACCCCAATAAAGGTATCAAGAAATTTAGTATCATCTTCTATTGGGGTTGTGGAATAATAGGTAATGTTAAATGTATCAGTGTCCAAATTGCTTCCAGAATTTCCAATATCAACATTATTTCTACCAACTCTAAATGCTAATCCTTTAATTCCATTTTCATCAGTAAATTTATCTGCACCAAAAGTGACTGCATCCGTATCAATTCTCTTAGTAGATGAAATACTTGTATCTCCTATTCTTCCAACTGCAATACTTCCTTCACTCCAATAAAATACGTCTTCTTCTTTGACTTTTGCTTTTTTTTTAGCAGCAACATTTTTAACAATCTCGGTTAAAGAAGCTAATCTTTGATTAGTAAAATTAATATCAATATTTAAATTAGTTAAATTTTGTTTATCTTTATTTCTTCTAATCCATTTTAATCGATTAAGTGCACTATCTGTTGAATGATCAATAGTTCTTTTGGCAATTTCTATTTGAGCTAATGCCATTCCAGTTCGATCACTGTTATCTGTAATTGGAGGACATTTGCCTGCAAAAAGATTGAAAGGACAGACGAGATTATATTCCTCAACAATTTGAGTTGTATCCCCACCAACATACATCTTTAAACCATTTGTGCTAAATGCAATTCCAGCAGGCTGTTCTTGATCTAGTGTAACAGAACCGTCAATTGTAAATGTAGATGTAGAAAATGCAACGTCAAGAGAAATTTGAGTAACATTTCTTTGAGAAGTTTGATGATCCACCAACCAAAGTCTTTTTCCATCTGGACTAAATCTCATGTCTTTTGGGTTCATTACTTCATCTTCTAATTCTATTCCTGCGTTTGAAATAAGCGACAGACTACTTAAATCAAATGGTGTTGTGAGTGAGTATTCTAGTAGCCTGGTATTACGTACAGTTCCACCTGTATTATGACCATGCATAATTACAAATAATTTTTTTCCATCATTGCTGATTTCAATACCTTGAAGTCGGAATCTCTGTAAAGCATGTGTGTTTCCATTATCAAATTTTTCCCTGTCACCTGCATTACTCCCATCC
>CACENB010000019.1 GCA_902561015.1 uncultured Pelagibacteraceae bacterium | reverse complement strand
AGAGTTTGTTACACATATCTTCAACAATTTTTTGAGCTTTTTGAGGATCGGTTTCTTTTACGTCAATTTCAAAATATTTACCTTGTCTAACTTCATTAACATTTTTAAATCCCATTCCATCTAAGGTCTGGTGAATAACTTTTCCTTGCGGATCCAGAACATCTTTTTTTAAAGTGATAATTGCAGAAACCTTCATTTACTCTTTTTTTTAACTGAAGATAATTTTGTAACATTGACTGCAGTAACATTGGATTGTTCATGTAAAATTCCCAGTCTTTTTGCGACTTCAGTATATGCTGGTATTAAATCTCCTAAATCTTTTCTGAATCTATCTTTATCTAATTTTTTTTCTGTAACAGAGTCCCATAATCGGCAAGTATCTGGACTAATTTCATCAGCTAAAATAACCTCATTTTTACCGTTTATTTTTATTCTTCCAAACTCAAGTTTAAAATCTATCAAATTGATACCAACGCCTCTAAACATACCAATCATGAAATCGTTAATTCTTAAGATCATTTTTTTTACTTTTTCAATTTCTTTTTTTGAGGCCCACTCAAAAGCATAGATATGATCTTCTGCTATTAAGGGGTCTCCAAGTTCGTCATCCTTTAAACAGTATTCAATTAGGGGTTCTTTAAGAACCGTCCCATCTTCAATTCCAAGTCTTTTTGTTAAAGAACCGGTAGCAACATTTCTCACAACAAACTCAATTGGAATAATTTCTACTAATTTGATTAATTGTTCTCTCATATTTAATCTTTTTACTAAATGATTTTTAATTCCTATTTGAGACAGATTAGAAAGTATGTGTTCTGAAATACGATTGTTCAATACACCTTTTCCTTCTATGGTACTTTTTTTCTGATTATTAAAAGCAGTAGCGTCGTCTTTAAAATATTGGATAACTAAATTTTTATCAGAAGAAGCATAAATGATTTTTGCTTTACCCTCGTATATTTTTTTACCTTTTTTCATTATCTGAATACTCTTTTAAATATTAAGTTCACATTCTTAAAATGTTTAGTGTAACTAAAAACTGATTGTAATTTTTTTGGTGAAATCTTACTCATTATATATCTGTCGGTCTGAATGACGCTATATAAGTCCAAATCTTCTGCAAAACATTTTTTTGCATAATTTTGAATCATCCTATAAGACTTTTCTCTACTTAATCCAGTTTTAGTTAATTCTAACATTAATTCTTGAGAAAAAATTAATCCTTTTGTTAGATTTAAATTTTGTAACATTTTTTTTGGATAAACAATCATATTATCCAATATATTAGCCAGCCTTACTAAAGCGAAATCAAGCGTAATGTTTGAGTCTGGCCCTATATTTCTCTCTACACTTGAATGTGAAATATCTCTTTCATGCCATAAAGAAATATTTTCTAAGGCAGGTACAACTGCACTTCTTACCATCCTTGATAAGCCTGTTAGATTTTCACTTAAGATAGGATTTTTTTTATGTGGCATCGCCGAAGATCCTTTTTGATTTTTTGAAAAATATTCTTGTAATTCATACACTTCTGTTCTTTGAAGATGTCGTATTTCTGTTGCAACTCTTTCAATTGATCCAGCAATAATACCTAAGACTGAAAAATAAAAAGCATGACGATCACGAGGAATTATTTGAGTTGAAATTGGTTCAACCTTTAACCCAAGTTTTTTAGCAACATGTTGCTCGACCTTAGGAGAAATATTGGCAAAAGTTCCAACAGCTCCTGATATTGCACATGTAGAAACCTCATCAATTGCATCGATTAATCTTTTCTTATTTCTTTTAAACTCCTCATAAAAAGATGCTAATTTAAGACCAAACGTGATTGGTTCAGCATGTATACCGTGACTTCTTCCCATACAAGGAGTAAATTTATATTTACGTGCTTGTTTTTTTAGCACTTTTAAAATTTGATCTAAATCTTTGACAAGAATTTTTCCCGATTGGACTAATTGAATATTAAAACTTGTATCTAAAACATCAGACGATGTCATCCCTTGGTGAAGATACCTTGCTTTAAGTCCAGCTTTTTCAGTTACAGACGTTAAAAAAGCAATAACATCATGTTTTACTTGACTTTCTATTTGATGAATTCTTTTTACATTAATTTTTGCTTTTTTTCTAACCGTTGAGGAAACTCCTTTTGGAATTTGGTTTAGCTTTTCCATTACTTGAGCTGCTGCAATTTCTACATCAAGCCAAATCTTATACTTATTTTCTTCAGACCATATGTCTGTTAATTCTTTACGAGAGTATCTTTTTATCATTAATTGTATGGTGGTTTAGTATATCCTTTAGCAGATTCTGTAAAGATTTCATAACCATTTTCAGTTATTCCTATTGTATGTTCAAATTGTGCTGATAAAGATTTATCTTTTGTAACAGCAGTCCAACCATCGTTTAAAACTTTGGTATCAAATTTTCCAGCATTTATCATTGGCTCTATTGTAAAGGTCATACCTGGTCTTAATTCCATGCCAGTATTTTTATTGCCATAGTGTAAAATATTAGGTGCTTCATGAAACACTGTACCAATTCCATGACCACAAAAATCTCTAACGACTGAAAAACCTTTTTCCTCGACGTAGGATTGAATTTCGTGCCCAATATCACCAAGCTTAATACCTGGTTTAAGAATTTTAATTGCTTTCATCATTCCTTCATAAGTAGCATCAATTAAATTATTTAATTTTACCGACGTTTTGCCAACACAAAACATTCTACTAGTATCCCCATAATGATTATCAATGATTGCAGTAACATCTACATTTAAAGCATCGCCATCTTGTAAAATTCTATCTTCTGAAGGTATGCCGTGACATACGACATGATTTAAAGACGTACATAATGATTTTTCAAAACCTCTGTAAAAAAGTGGAGCAGAGTGACCTCCGTTATCTCTTATAAATTCATAGCCAAGTTTATCTATGTAGCTTGTAGTAATACCTTCTTTAATATTTTCAGTGAGCATATCTAAGGTTTTTGCAGCAAGGTTTCCTGCAATTCTCATTTTTTCAAACTTCTCGGAGTAGTTATTCATTTATAATTTTTAATTTTTTTTCGATCAAAATTTTTTTTGAACTAATTTTACATTTATACGCTAAAAAATTTACTCCTGCTTTTTTAGCAACCTTATAATTATTATAATATTCTGGGTCGATGTCTCTTGCTATTTTAAAGTTTTCCAT
Organism: uncultured Pelagibacteraceae bacterium; assembly: GCA_902561015.1. Lineage (GTDB taxonomy): Bacteria > Pseudomonadota > Alphaproteobacteria > Pelagibacterales > Pelagibacteraceae > Pelagibacter. The sequence goes on along the minus strand of CACENB010000019.1, from coordinate 7,964 downwards.
ATTTTGTATCTGCACTAGAAAAATTAAGTAAGCTTTATAACCTTTTTTTATGGCATCAATAAGGGTGAGTAAATGTTTTGATCCCCTTGAGGTAATTGCATCAGGAAATTCGGCAGTTTTCTTATCACGAAAAAGTGTTACATTTTTTACCTCTATAAAGATCTTTTTGTTATTTTTTTCAGCTAAAAAGTCGAATCTTGTCTCTTTATTGAAAAAAACTTCTGGTTTGATTATTTCATTATTTTTTAACTCACTTATAAGATTTTCTTTAAGACCATTATAAACAATTTTGTTAGCTAAATGGGTATTTACCCCAACAAGATTTCCATTAGCTTTTAAAATTTGAAGTGTGTATTTTAACTTCCTCTTTGGATCATCATTTTTTAAAAGATAAGCCTCATTTCCCTCATCTAATAAACCTTTCATAGATCCAGTGTTAGGACAATGTGCCGTAACTACTTGATTATCTAATTTAACATCAACAAAAAAACGTTTATATCTTTTGATTAATTTGCCTTTTATTAAAGACTTGGTAAATTCCATTTTCAAATTATACATATAATAATGAGTAAAAACAAAAAAGTTAATGCTGCAATTTTGATAATTGGTAATGAAATTTTATCAGGAAGAACTCAAGACACAAATACTAGCACATTAGCTCTTTGGCTTAATTCAATCGGCATAAAAGTAAATGAAGTAAGAGTTATTCCTGATGTAGAGAAAACAATCGTCGATACTCTTAATGTTTTAAGAAAATCTAATGATTATGTTTTTACAACTGGGGGAATCGGTCCTACGCATGATGATATTACTGCACAATCCGTTTCAAAAGCTTTCAATCGAAAATATGAAATACACAAAGAGGCTTTTAAAATTTTAGATACTTATTATAAAAAAGGAGAATTTAATGAGGGCAGACAAAGAATGGCATGGATGCCTGAAAATGCAGAATTAATTATAAATCCAACAAGTGGTGCTCCAGGATTTAGTGTTGAAAATGTATTTTGTTTACCAGGTGTACCATCAATAATGAAGTCTATGTTAGGAGGATTGAAGAATAAATTAGCAGGCGGAGAACCAATTTTAAGTCATACAATTAATTTAAGAACAGTTGAAAGTGAAATTGCTAACTCTTTGATGAAAGTTCAAGATCAAAACCAAGATGTTGAAATTGGAAGTTATCCCTTTTTTCATGCTGGTAAGTTAGGAGTATCAATCGTTTTGAGATCTGAAAATCAATCTAAAATTGACTACTGCAACACTCAAATTCTAAAATTTATAAAAGAAAAAGATATCGAAATTGTAGAGAGATAAATGCTTTACTTTGCCTACGGTAGTAATCTTCATCACATTCAAATGAAAAGAAGATGTAAGGATAGCATTTTTCTTAAAAAGATAGGTTTAAAAGATTTCAGATTAACTTTTCGAAGTAAATATAGAGCAGCTGATATTGAACCTAAAAAAGATTCAATGGTTCCAGGTGGTTTATTTGAAATATCAAAGAGTGATGAAAAAAAACTAGATGTCTATGAAGATTTTCCTGTTTTATATAAAAAATATTATTTTTTGTATGAGGGAAAAAAAATAATGACTTATACCATGACTAAAAAAACACCTTTTAGATTTCCAACAGAAAGATATTTAAATGTAGTCAAGCGTGGGTACAAAGATTGTAAACTTGATTTAAAATTTTTAGAAAAAGCTCTTATTAAATAAATATTTTCAACCAACAATTAAAGTGTCTTTGGATCCGCCACCTTGTGAACTATTTACAATAGTACTACCTTTTCTCAAGGCTACTCTTGTTAGTCCGCCTGAAGTTACATAATTTGATTTTCCTGTTAAAACGAACGGCCTTAAATCAACATGTCTCGGCTCGATATTATTATTAGTTATAGTTGGACCAGTTGATAAAACTTCTAGTGGTTGAGCAATAAATTCTCTTGGATTTTTTAAAATTTTCTGTCTTACCTCTTCAATCTCTTTTTTTGGCGCTTTGGGTCCTATCATTAAACCATAGCCACCTGAGGCATTTGCGGGTTTTACAACTAACTTGGATAGATTTTCTAAAACATATTTTTTTTGATCTTCTTCATGACATAAATAGGTTTCTACTTGGTTTAACAAAGGTTGTTCACCTAGATAATAAGTAATCATTCTATTTACATACGAATAGACAACTTTATCATCTGCAACACCCGTTCCTATTGCATTTAAGATACCAACATTTTTTTTTAACCAGCATTTAAATAAACCTGGAACTCCAATCAAAGAATCTTTGTTAAATACCTTGGGATCTAGAAAGCTGTCATCAAGTCTTCTATATATACAGTCAACTTTAAGAGGCCCCTTAACAGTTTTCATATAAACATTATCATCTTCAACAAAAAGGTCTTTACCTTCAACTAAAGCAATTCCCATTTGCTCTGCTAAGAATGAATGTTCAAAGTAAGCCGAATTATAAATTCCCGGAGTTAAAACGACCATGTGAGGATTGGCTGTTTTTTTTGGAATACACTCAACCATACAATTGTATAATTTATTTGTGTACTGGTGAATTGATGAAACTTTATATCTAGAAAATAGTTCTGGAAAAACATCCATCATAACCATTCTATTCTCAAGCATATAAGAGACACCTGATGGTACTCTTAAATTGTCTTCAAGAACTAAATATTCCCCGTTTTTATTTCTTATTAAATCGATCCCAGATATATTAGACCAAGCTTTAAACTTTGGTGAAAACCCTTCACACTGTCTTATATAATAGGGAGATTTTAAAATTAAGTCTGCAGGTATTATCTTGTCTTTGAAAATTTTTTTTTGATTGTAGATATCATCAATAAAAAGATTAAGAGCTTTAGCTCTTTGTTTTAAACCTTTGGAAATTTTGTTCCAAACAGGTTTAGGTATTATTCTTGGAATAATATCTAAAGGCCATTTTTTTTCTTCGGCTCTATTATTTGCAGCGTAAACTCTAAAATTTATTCCTCTGGCACTAATTGTACTCTGACAATTTTTTTCAATTTCTTGCAGTTTCTTTTTTCCGTACTTTTCTAAAATACCAGATATTATTTTTGCGTGTTTTCTTAATTTGTTGTCCGCTGTAAAATAACCATCATATGCATTTTTGGCGTTGTAATCTTTCCATAATTTAGAGGCCATAAAATATCTTCAAATTTTAAATTAATTAATTCAATTGTATAATTGTTATACCTGTTATGTAAGAAATAGATTATACATTATGCAAATTTAAAAATATTGCTTAAAAATAATGACTTATTGTATTGGTATAAAAGCAAATGATGGCCTAGTTTTTGCATCAGACTCAAGAACGAATGCAGGATTAGACAATGTAAATATTTACTCTAAAATGTTTACTTATGATGTTGGTGATAGAACAATTGTAATTGTTACCTCTGGAAATTTAGGTACTTCACAAGCAGTATACAAATCCATTGAAAAAGATTTAAAGGACACATCTGGAAAACTCAATTTAAACACTTGTAAAGATTTTGACCAAATAGCCTCTTACGTTGGATCGCTTAATGTAAAACATTCAATGCCAAAGGGCATTAATACAGACACAGTTTTGCTTGGTTCAACTTTCATAGTTGGTGGACAAATTAAAGATCATCCAATGGAACTTTACTTAGTTTACCCACAAGGTAATTATATTAAACCAGCGGACAGTAAACCTTATTTAGTAATCGGTGAAGTTAAATATGGTAAACCAATTTTAGATAGAGTTATAAAACCCGATGTATCAATTGGAGATGCTTCTAGATGTGCTTTGATTTCAATCGACTCTACTTTAAAAAGTGACTTAACTGTTGGGCCACCAATTGATTTTGTGGTTTATAAAAAAGATGGATATAAAATTCTTTCACAAAAATGTTTAAATATCGCTGATGATGAATATTCTAAAGTATGCAATCAATGGTCGGATGGTATATTTAAAATTTTCAACTCTTTTCCAAGATTTGATTGGGAAAAATAATTTATCTATTAGATAACCAGATTGTTTGACAAGGATCTAGTTTAATTCTTTTATCAAGTGTAAAAAATATTTTACTCCCTAATAAGTCCTTATATTTTAAAAACTTTTGATTTAACTTGAAATATTGCATTTCTGAAGAGAGATTTGTTATGCAAATTATAGTTTGTTTTTTATCAATACTTTCTCTTTTAAAAGAAAATATTTTTGGTCCGAGATTAATATTCTCTCTATTTGCGTTTGGATGAAACGCTTTTTGTTTCTTTTTGATATTCAGTAGATTTGAAATTTTTTTATAAAAATAATTCTCTTTAGAATCATTATTATTAAGTTTGTTTGAAATATTTTTTAAATTCCATTTATATCTATTAACATCTCGATTATTTCCGGTAATAACAAATTTTGCTTCATCATTAGACGTACCAAACATGGAGTTGAAATAAATCGCCGGTACTCCTTCGAATGCAATCATTATTGCATGAGCAGAGATATATCTTTCAAATGAAAACTTACCATTATCATAATTAGTTTTTTTTAGGGCATCGAATATTGTTATATTTGCCTCATAAACCTTTTTTGATTTATTTTGAATTTTTCTATAAGAAAACTTTGATCCATTTTTTTTTAACCTTTTAAGAAAATCTTTTAAAACTTTGTTACTTAATAGTCCTTCAGTGGGTCTCATTCCAATTCCATCATGAGATGCAATGAAATTTAAATAACAATTTCCATTTTTATTTTTTGGAAGTTTTTTGCTCCAATTATAAAGATACGAATTGTTTTCAAATAAAAAAGCATGGATTAATAAAGGTGGTAAGGAAAAATTATATATCCAGTTAGCTTCATCATTTTTTCCAAAGTAACTTAAATTTTCTTTTTCAGGCAAGTTTGTTTCTGTAACTATTAAGGTTTGAGTATTAAGTAAGCCAGAAATCATTCTTAGGAGTTTTATGATTTCATGTGTTTTATTTAAATTAATACACTTCGTCCCACTTTCTTTCCAAAGATAAGCAATTGCATCTAACCTAAAAATAGTTATTCCATGATTAATTAGATTAATCATGATCTTTATAAAGCGCAATAACACTGCTGGGTTTTTAAAATTTAAATCTAATTGATCTGGACTGAAGGTTCGCCAAAGATAATCAGTTTTGTTAAAAATATTTATTTTTTTTAAAAGTTTATGATCTCTTGGTCTTACAACTTTTGAGGTATTAAATTTAGAGTCTACAGTTAAAAAATAATCTTTACCGGGTCTTTTTGCTTTTAAAAAATTTTTAAACCACAAACCTCTTGCAGATGAATGATTGATGACAATATCTGCCATGACATCACTTTTTTTTGAAAAACTTTTTATATCCGACCAATTGCCAAGCTTGGCATCTATTTTATAATGATCTTTTACTGCAAAGCCACTATCACTGCTTGATGGGTAAAATGGTAAAAAGTGTACAGTATCAAAATTTTTACTCAATCTTTTTTGAAAGAAGTTTTTAAATACTTTAATTGAATGTTTCTGATTTTGTGAAAAAATGCTATCACCATAGCATATAAGCATTGAAGTTTTTTCACTTATATTCTTTGTTTTTTTTTTATTTTTTTGGTTGAATTGATTTAAAAGTTGTACAACTTCGCTAGTATAAAAATTAACATCTTCTTTGTTGCAGTGTGATTGATAAATATTATTTAGTTTAGAGTAGATCTTTTTTTGATTTGTTTTGGATAACATTAAATGTATTTTTTGTTATCTTCATTAACAACTTTTTCTAATCTTTTTAAAAAATCAGGTATTGCACTTTTAACCCTACTCCATGTAGGTATAAAAGGTGTATCCATTGGGTTAAGAACAAACGCTTCTCCCGCTTTCATTATATTGACAGCGAATAATTCAACAGCTTTCTCTTCCGTATGGGAGTCAAATTTTAATCCATTCATATATGCATCACTCCTATAAATATCGATTAAATCTAAGGCAGATCTATAATAGGTTGCCTTTAAAGATCTGAATTTTTCTCTACTAAATGTATTTCCCTGAGTGGCTAATTTTTTTATAAATGTTTTTATTATATCAATGGACATTCTAGATAAACCTTTTGTTTCATCATCACTAGATAAAACTTGATGTTTATGATCATAAGTATCAGCTAAATCGACCTGACAAATATTTTGTGGTGAAAAACTTCTTTGCATTTCTGATAAAATACCAACTTCAATCCCCCAATCAGAGGATATTCTTAATTCTGGTAGAACATTTCTTCTGAAAGAAAACTCACCAGCTAAAGGATACTTAAAAGACTTCATAAATTCTAAATAGCTACTTGGACCAATAGTTTTCTCAAGTGCAGTTAATAAAGGAAAAACAAGTAATCTTGCAACACGCCCATTCATTTTTCCATTAGCAATTCTTGGATAATATCCCTTACAAAATTCAAAGTTAAAAAGAGGGTTCACAACTGGATAAAAAAGTTTAGCCAACATTCTTCTATCGTAAGTTTTGATATCACAATCATGAAGAGCAACTGAACGTGCAGTATCTCTTGCTATGGACATTCCAATACAATACCAAACATTTCTACCTTTTCCGAGTTCACTTGGCGCAAGATCTTTTTTCTTTAACTCTTTATCAAGTTTTTTTAAAGCTGGTCCATCATTCCAAAGAAGAGAGAAGGGTGTTTTGAGTTTTTTAAAAAATTTCCAAGCTTTTCTTGCTTGCTTCTCATTTGCTTTATCAAGACCGACTATAATATGGTCTAAATATTTTGTTTTACTAATTTCCTCTACAATATTGGGTAAAGCGTTACCTTCTAGCTCTGAATAAAGACAGGGTAAAATTAACTCCATCTTTCTCTCTTTAGAAAATTTTAATAAATCTTTTTCAATTTCTGCCGTGGATCTTGTCCCAAAATCATGCAAAGTCGAGATTATTCCATTTTGAGAAAATTCACTCATATTAAATTTTAGACATTATATTTTAATTTAGCTAGAGCCTTTTTAATCACATCAGCCCAGCCTTCAGGAGATGGCTTATTAGAAAATTCAAGATTATCAATATTAATTTGATCAAGTTTAAATTGATCATTGAAAACTAAGCAAGGAACATCACTATTTTTTAACATATCCAAATCGTTGTAGTTGTCTCCAACTGCAATAGTTTTTATTTTATCTTCAGTCTTTTTTAAAATTTTTACGACTTTATTCATAGATTTTACTTTATTCACATTATCGCAAAGATTTGAAACACGCCCACCTTCTTGTAACGTTAATGAATTGTTATTTAAAATTTTTAATAATTTATTTTTTTCTTTTTTTTCACCATTGAATAAAAGGGGTAAAGTATAATTTCTGCTTAAAACATCTCTAAGCTTATCATCTTTTTGTCCAAATATTTGCTCTTGTTTTTTTTTGCTCATTTTTAAAATTAAATGACATTTACTTCGTATTTTATCAGGTACTTTTGAATTAAAAATTTTAAGTAGTTCATCTTTTTCTCTACTAAGTATAATTTTATTTGGAAAATTTGGATTGATTAAGTTTAATCTGTGTATCGCAGAACCATTTTCCGAAATATAAGGTACAGTAACACCCAATTCCATACTAAATTTTTCAATTTCTTTCTCTGTTTTGCTTGAATTTGGAATAATTATTACTCCCTGGTTTACAAGACTTTTAATATAATCTTTGATGCTATCGAATTGAAAAGTATCTCTATGTAAAAGAGATCCATCTAAATCAGTAAAAATTACAATCGTAAGTTTTTTTTTCATTATTCATATTACTATAAATAATAGTAAAATTTTTATCGAGTAAGAAGCAAAGTTTTCTTACCTTTTTTACCTGTAATTTCATTTTTTTGATCACAATATCTCTTTAAAGCATAAGCTGTTGATACCCCACCAATTAGTAAAAATTTTAATATCTTTAATTTAATAAGTTTTTTAATCATGATTTAATATCAAATCTTTCTAAT
>CACENB010000018.1 GCA_902561015.1 uncultured Pelagibacteraceae bacterium | reverse complement strand
AATCTAAATTAAGGAATAAACCAAGTGAATTGATAGAAAAAATTATTGAAGATTTTAAATTTGATATACCAAAAAATCTTCCTTCAATTTCATCACTAATCTCAGGTTATTTTTCTTACGATTCTATAAGGTATATAGAAAATATACCGAATAATTGTAAAGATGATTTGAAAATTCCTGATGTTAGGTTGTTAAGACCACAGACGTTGATTGTTCACGATAATTTAAAAAAAAAAATTTTTTATATTATAAATATTTTTGCTGATCAAAATATAAAAGATTATAAAAAAAGATATTCAGAAATTAAATCAGAGCTTAATCTTCTTTTAATTCAATCAAAAATAAAAAAAAATTATTATAAGAATTTCAATATTCAGAAAAATATAAAAGTTAAGTCAAATACTCCTAAAAAAAGATTTTTGAATATGGTAAAAAAAGCAAAAAATTACATCAAAATTGGTGATATTTTTCAAGTTGTGCTTAGTCAAAGATTTGAGGCAAAGTTAACTAAATCACCCCTCGAGATTTATAAAAAACTAAGAGTAACAAATCCTTCTCCTTTTATGTTTTTTTTTAATTTTAATGATTTTCAGATAATTGGAGCAAGTCCTGAAATTTTAGTTAGATTAAGGGATAATAAGATTACCGTAAGACCAATTGCAGGAACTAGACCAAGAGGAAAAAATGTATCTCAAGATAAATTTTATGAGAAAGATTTACTTAAAGATAAAAAAGAACTCTCAGAACACCTAATGTTGCTTGATCTTGGTAGAAACGATGCTGGAAAAGTATCAAAAATAAATTCTGTAAAAATCACAGAAAGCTTTGTTATAGAAAAATATTCTCACGTTATGCACATAGTTTCTAATGTAGTTGGTGAATATAATAATAAATTCTCTAAGTTTAAATCTCTTTTAGCTGGTTTTCCTGCGGGAACAGTTTCCGGTGCTCCAAAAATAAGAGCTATGGAAATTATAGATGAATTGGAAAAAACAAAAAGAAAAGTTTATGCTGGAGGAATTGGATATTTTTCAGCAAATGGAGAATTTGATACATGTATTGCTTTAAGGACAGCGGTTGCAAAAAAAGATAAATTTTATGTTCAAGCTGGAGCTGGTATTGTTGCTGACAGTAAACCTTTGAAAGAATATGAGGAAACGGTTAACAAAGCAAAAGCTTTAATCAATGCACTAAAATGAAAAAAATAATTTTAATAGATAATTATGATAGTTTTACTTTTAATCTCTATCATTATTTATCCTCACTAAAAGTTTTTGTTGATGTAATTAGAAATGATAAAATTACATCAAAAGAAATATTAAAAAGAAGATATAATAAAATTGTAATCTCCCCTGGGCCTGGTAATCCTAATCAATCTGGTAACTGCCTTAAGATTGTAAAATCTTTATACAAAAAAATTCCTATACTAGGTGTTTGTTTAGGTCACCAAATTATTGGTCAGGTATTTGGGTCAAAAATTATTCAAGCAAGAAAGCTAATGCATGGAAAAACTAGCAAAATCAGAAATAAAAAAAACGGTATATTAAAGAATCTTCCTAAAACTTTCGAGGCAACTCGATATCATAGTTTGATAATTGATAAAAAATCACTATCCAGTGATCTTGAAATCACTGCAGAGACCAAAGATGGTTTAGTAATGGGTGTTCAACATAAAAAATATGATGTTCATGGAGTGCAATTTCACCCTGAAAGTATTAAAACTAAACTAGGTATTAAAATTTTGAAAAACTTCATTAGAATTTAAATGAAACAATTTATAGAAAAAATTAAGAATAAGGAAAATCTATCTTTTGATGAAAGTAAGGCTGCTTTTGAGTTGTTAATGGATGGTAAAGCGGAGGACCAAGAAATATTTGATTTTTTGACGCTTTTATCAGCTAAAGGTGAGGCTTCAGATGAAATAGCAGGTGGTGTTTGTGTTCTTAGAAATAAGTCTAAAAGAGTAAATGTAAAAAATTGTATCGATACATGTGGAACTGGTGGTGATGGCATGAATACTCTTAATATATCAACAGCATCTGCACTATTACTCTCAAGTATGGGAGTTAAAGTTGCAAAGCACGGAAATAAGGCTGTATCTTCTAAGTGTGGATCAGGTGATGTTCTAGAGGCTTTGAATATAAAAATTAATTTGGAACCAAATGATATAGAAGCACAAATTAATAAGAACAATTTTGGCTTCATGTTTGCACCTAATTATCATAGTGCAATGAGATTTGTAGGCCCAACTAGAAAAAGAATTGGAAAAAGAACTATATTTAACATGATAGGACCTCTAAGTAGCCCTGCTCTTGTTAAACGGCAAGTAGTAGGAGTTTTTGATAAAAAGCTTTTAAAGATATTTGCAGATGCTTTAAACAATTTAGACATAAAATGCGCATGGATTGTAAATAGTGAGGATGGTTTAGATGAAATTTCCCCTTATGCTAAAACAAATGTAATTCAATTAAAAGATAATAAGATTTCTGAAATTATTATTGATCCCAAAAAATTAAATCTCAATGCGGATAAATTTGAAAATCTTGTTGGGGATGATGCAAAATTTAATGCTGATAAAATGATTAATATATTTAAAGGTGAGGATAACGATTTTTCTAAAGCAGTATGTTTAAATGCTGCTGCAGGTTTGATTGTGAATGAAACTCATAACTATTTCATAGATGCATATAATGATGCAAGAAAACATATTTTATCAAATAAAGTCATTAAACATTTAGAAAGAATTCGAAATGGCTGAAAATGTTCTTAAGAAAATAATTGAGAAGAAAAGTAAAAAAATAGAAAATCTTAAAAAAACTATCTCTCATGACTCATTAGATGAATTAATTTATTCAAACAGAATATTTATAAATTTTAAAGAAAAGATCGAAAATAATATTAAAGAAAACAAGTTTTCTATTATTGCTGAAATTAAAAAGGCTAGTCCATCTGCAGGTGTAATTATCAAAGATTATGATCCTGTTAAAATTGCAAACATATACAACGATAATAAAGCAACATGCTTATCAGTTTTAACTGAAGAAAATTACTTTTTAGGTGATTTAATACATATAAGTAAAATTAAACAAAAAATTGATTTACCAATTCTTTGTAAGGATTTTTTTGTAGATAAATTTCAAATACCTCTTGCTAAAAGTTATGGAGCAGACGCCATACTAATAATTCTTGCCGGCATTTCTAATAAACTTGCGAATGAATTGTATGAAGAGGCTTTAAAATTAAATATGTCTGTCATTGTTGAAGTTCACACTGTAGATGAAGCCAAACAAGCTCTTAGATTTAGAGATGCCTTGATAGGAATAAACAACAGAAACTTAAAAACTCTAAAAACTGATATAAATACAACTTTTGATATTCATGATGTATTAGTTAGTCATTCAGGTCCTTTAATTTCTGAAAGTGGAATTAAAACAAAAGATGAACTTTTGAAATTATCTGAAAAAACATCTATTAAAACTTTTTTGATTGGTGAATCACTTTTAAAAGATCTTAAAAATAATTCTATTTTTTCCGTTCTTTAGTCAAATTATCCTCTATTTTATTAGTTTTTTAACTATTGTTTATTTACGAGAACTTTTATAGAACATTGTTTGTACGATATTTGTTCTTATGCTTACAAAAAAACAAAAAAACCTACTTTTATTTATCAACAAGAGGTTGAGAAGTTCTGGAGTGTCCCCTTCCTATGACGAAATGAAAGAGTCACTTAATCTTAAATCTAAATCTGGTATTCACAGACTAATTAGTGCTTTGGAAGAAAGAGGTTTTATTAAAAGACTAGCACATAAAGCTAGAGCGTTAGAGGTAATTAAATTACCTGAAACAGCTTCAGCTAATGATATTTATAATAATTTTTCTCCAAGTGTAATAAAAGGCGGATTAGATGAGGAGAACCCATTATCTGATGACTCAGAAGTACCTGTTTTAGGTAAAATAGCAGCCGGTACTCCAGTTGAAGCAATACAAAACGAAGTCGCAAGGATACCACTACCGACTAATTTAGAAAAAAATGGTGATTATTTTGGATTAAAAGTACAGGGTGATTCTATGATTGAGGCTGGTATCCACGAGGGAGATACTGTAATAATTAAAAGAACAGATACAGCTGATAATGGAAAAATAGTTGTAGCATTGATTGATGAACACGAAGCAATGCTAAAAAGAATTAGGAAAAAAGGTAAAGTTATAGCATTAGAGAGTGCTAACAGAAATTACGAAACTAAAATTTTTGGACCTGATAGAGTAAAAGTTCAAGGTGTTTTAGTATCTTTATATAGAAACTTCTAAAAAAATAGTCTAAACCATTTTAATGAAAAAAGTAGCAACTAGATTTGCTCCATCCCCTACTGGGCCTTTGCATATTGGTGGGGTAAGAACAGCTCTATTTAATTGGCTCTATTCAAAAAATCAAAAAGGTAATTTTTACCTTAGAATTGAAGATACGGATAAGGAGAGATCAAAAGAAGAATACAAGAAACAAATAATAAAGTCTCTTCAATGGATTGGTATTAATCATGATGGACAAGAATATATACAATCTCAAAAAATTGATGCTCATATAAAAGTTGCTAATGAGCTATTAAAGAAAGGAAATGCATACAAGTGTTACTGTTCAAACGAAGAAATAGAAGAACAAAAAAAGAAAGCAAAACAAAAAAAAATTCCATATGTCTATGATAGAAAATGGAGAGATAAGAGTGAGAGTGAAGCACCAAATAATATAAAACCAGTAATTAGATTTAAAAGCAAAGTTACAGGAAAATCTGTCTTAAAAGACTTGGTGCAAGGCGATGTAGAAATTGAAAATAATACAATTGAGGATTTCGTAATTTTACGAAATGACGGGACACCGACTTATAACTTGTCTGCATCTGTTGATGATCATCAAATGAATATGACCCATATAATAAGAGGGGATGATCACAAGATAAACACATTCAAACAAATTCAAATTTATGAGGCAATGAATTGGGATTTGCCGTTATTTGCTCATATACCATTAATTCATACGATAGAGGGGAAAAAACTTTCAAAACGAGATAAAGCATCAACTTTAGAAGACTATTCTAAAATTGGTATAATACCTGATGCTTTAAGAAATTATTTACTTAGGTTGGGATGGTCTTTTGAAAATAAGGAAATTTTTACATTAGACGAAAGTATAAAGTATTTTAATTTAAAAGGTATCGGAAAATCTCCATCAAAATTAGATATGAGTAGGATTCTATCTATGAATGAACATTATATTAAAAATATTGACGAAAATGATCTTTTTAGTCAATTCGTAAATTACTGTGAGATCTTTAAAAGTAAAATTAAAACAGAGAAAAATGATAAGATTAAAAAGTCTTTATCATTTCTTAAAAATAAAGCTAAAACACTTGAGGATATATTTAACAATAGCCAATATATTCTTAATGACGATGTTAATTTTAATAAAGAAGACCTTAAATTAATTGATGATAAAGCTAAAAAGATAATTTCCGAATTTAACAGAAGAATTGACAAAATAAAGGAATTTACAAGAGAAAATTTAGAACCAATTATTCAAGAACTAATAAAATCTAATAACACAAATTTTAAAGGTGTTGGTCAACCTTTAAGAATAGCACTAACAGGTTCAAAGTTTGGACCAGGTATTTATGATATAATTGTATCGTTAGGTAAGGATGAAGTCGAAAAAAGATTAACTAATAAGACTATTACTTAAAATTGAGGCTACCTCACTCGATGATGAGGTTTTAGATCTAATACCCTTTAAAGTTTGATTACAATCTTCTAATTGCTTTTTTCTAATATCTGGATTTTTTAGCATATAAATAACTGAATTGTAAATTTCTTTAGCATTACATTCATTTTGAAGCAATTCAGGAATAACTTCTCTATTGTTAATAATATTTATAATATTCGCAAATTTTACATTAACCAATAATTTAAAAATCATAAAATTTATAAAGTTTAATTTGTAAATAATTATTGAAGGAACATTCGCATTACAAACCTGTAAAGATACAGTTCCAGATTTACATACAGCAAAAATAGAGTTTGATAGTATTTCTCTTTTCATATTTTCATCTGAAACCACATCAATATTTTCTATGTTTTTAACTTTAATCAAATCCTTTATTTGATTTTTATTTTCATCTGTTGCGTGAAATACAAAACTATAATTAGGATCTTTTTTGTTCATCATAATGATAAATTGAATTAATATTGGTAAAAGAACACTTGTTTCTGACTTACGACTACCTGCAAAAATTGATATTATTTTTTTATGTTTAGAAATAAGATTATTTATATCTATTTTATTTGAGTTCGTATTTTCTATTAAAGGATGACCAACAAAAGTGTTTTTTATGTTTTCATCATCAAAATATTTTTTTTCAAAATCAAATAATAGAAGTATATGATCAATAAATTTTTTTATCTTTTTGACCCTATTTTTTCTCCAAATCCATACTTGTGGAGCCACGTAATGAATTGTTTTTATTCTAGGATTTTTTTTTTTTACTAATTGAGCAACTCTTAAAGTAAAATCTGGACTATCAACGCTAAATAAGATGTCAGGTTCAAATTTTAAAATCTCATCTACTGTTTGATTAATCCTTTTTTTGATTTTAAAAATATTAAATAAAACACTTGTAAAACCTAAATAAGTAATTTCTTTTAATTCAAAAATGGATTTAACGCCAATTTTCTTTAAATTTTCACCACCTACAGATAAATATTCGATATCATTATTGTCTTTTTGAATTTTGGTAATTGCCGTTGATGCTAATTTGTCACCAGATGGTTCCCCTGTTAATACAAATATTTTTTTCATCTTATCGAAATAAAGATTTTACTTTTATTAGCAAATTTAATGCATTGAATTTTATCCAAAAAAACATTTTTTTTGGACTTTAAAACAATACCTTTCAATCCGTATTTGTTGCAGTCTTTAAGTGTTTGAAGACCTATTGTTGGTAAATCGATCCTTAAATCTTGTTTTTTTTTTGGAAATTTAATTAAAATACCTCCTGAATTTTTTTTTAATTGCGAAAGCATTTTTTTTGTACCTAGTCTCCCCTCTTTGGCAATAATTTTATTATCTTTTACTACTAATGCTTGTACATGATCTAGTGTATTAGAATTATTAAAATATTTTATTCCAATATTAATCGATCTATTATCATTAATTGAAGGTTTTAACTTTGTAAAATTCCCTTTTTTAAGAGTCAATTCAGGATTAAAATAAGTTGAACTTATAACTTTAATTTTTTCATTATTAAGAATTTTAATTATAGCTTTTATAATAGCTGCATCACCTAATTTAGCAGCTTTTATAACACTTGGCATGTAGTAAATACCTTTCAAATCTAATCTTAAAGACGAAAATTTAGGCTTTGCAATTTTTCCTGCAAAAAGAACCTTGCTCGATTTTTTTTCTTTTATCAGATTTATAATTTTTCCAAATTTACCAATACTTATTTTGTGAGAATTTTTTTCTTTTGCAAATCTATTATTTTTTGAAAAATCAATTATAAAATAATTTATATTTAACGTTTTTACCTTTTTAAGAACAATTTTTGAGAAATCAGTATCGCCTAAAAATAAACCAAACATTTTATTTTGAAAAAGGTGTACATATTGGTCTTTTTTTATCTTTCTCTAAAAATTTAACCACATCTTTAACTAGATTATTTTTTCTGAGCTCAAATTTTAAATTTTTTATATTGACGGTTAAATTTTCACTTTTAAATATTTCTTTGTAAGCTTCAGTTAATGCAATAATCTGTTTATTTGGTATTTTTTGTCTTCTTAATCCAATTAAATTTAGTCCTTGAAGAATACTTCTGTTGCCATGAACCATTGCATAAGGAATAACATCTCTAACAACACCACACATGCCACCAATCATCGCAAACTTGCCTACTCTAGTAAATTGTTGAACCGCTGAGTTTCCTCCAATTATTACATTTTGTTCAATGTGCGCATGTCCACCAAGAGGCACATTGTTGGCTAAAATAACATTATCCTCAACAATACAATCGTGCGCCACATGTGATGAAACCATAAATAAACAATTATTTCCAACCTTGGTCAAGCCACCTCCTCCAACAGTACCAGTATTAATAGTTACATATTCTCTAATTTTGTTTTCATCTCCTATTTCAAGTTTAGTATCCTCACCATTATATTTTAGATCTTGAGGTTCATTACCAATTGACGCAAATGAATAAATCTTATTTTTTTTACCAATTCTTGTTTTACCTAAAATATGAACATGTGACTGTAAAATTACATCATCATCTATTTCAACATCTGGTCCTATTACACAATAAGGACCGATTTGAACTTTTGAGGAAATTTTTGCCTTTGGATCTATCGTTGCAGTTTTATGAATCATTATTTATTTTCTCTTAAAAACTCCCTTAAATTTTTCGCTGGATACCCCATAACCTTAGAATTATCAGGTATATCTTTTATAACTCCACTACCTCCTGCAATATCAACATTATTACCAATCTTTAAATGACCTGAGATTCCAGCTTGACCCCCAATTCTAACGTTATCACCTATTATTGAACTTCCAGCGATACCTACTTGGCCTGCGATAATTACATTTTTTCCAATTTTTACATTATGAGCTATATGTATTTGATTATCTAAAAATGTATTTTTTCCAATTTCAGTGTTAGACATTGAACCACGATCTATTGTTGCACCGCAACCAATTTCACAGTCTTCATTTATTATTACAATTCCAATATGTGGGTATCTAAGATTTTTTTTTTTATTTGGAAAAAATCCAAAGCCTTTTTTCCCAATGGTACAATTATCAAGAATGCTCACATTGTTTCTTATTATTGAATTTCTTATAATTGTATTTGAGCCGATCTTACAATTATCTCCAATGTGAACATTTTTTTCTATAATTGTATTATGACCAATGAAACAATTTGTTCCGATCTTTACATTTTTTCCTAAAAGAACATTTTTACCATGAATAACATTATTATAATCTGCACTTTCTATACTTAAAACTTTATTGTCAAATTCATCCTCTAATGAATTTGGATAGAACTCTTCAGTAATTCTAGCAACCGCATTAAGGATATTAGTTACAATGATAGGTTTACACGTATTTGGTAAAAAATTTTTTAATAAATCTGAAGTTAAGCAAAATGAAGCTTTAGTTGATTTTGCTACTTCTATATATTTTTTTGAATGAAAGAAAGTTATAGAGTCTTTATTAGCACTTTGTAAATCTTTTATATCGTGAAAATTAAAATCATTTTTTTTTACATGAGATATATTTAGAAGTTCGATAATTTTAAATAAACTTACTGGACCTTTGTTTAAAAAAAAAGGGTTAGACATATTTGCTTTTACCAAAGCAAGATTTCTTTTGTAGTAAAGAAATATTGCTGATTATTTCTTATCAACAATAGTAGCTGACCAAATTGCATCAGCAACTTTTGTGCTATTTACAAAAGCATCTCCTTTATATTTCCATACCCTTCCATGAGATCTTACAGCTTCGATCTTTAATTCAAGCTTACAATCTGGTATCACTGGATTTCTAAAACGAGCTTTTTCTACGCTCATTAAAAAAACTAATTTATTTTCGTAAGTAGATTTATCTAAACCATGTGCTGTCAAAGCGGCAGCTGCTTGACCAAAAGACTCTACTATTAAAACACCCGGCATAACCGGTTGTCCTGGGAAATGACCATTTACAAAAAAACTATCTTTTTTAACATTTAAGATCGCGGTTGCTGATGTTAATTTCTTAATATTATATATTTCATCTATTAATAACATGGGTTCTCTATGAGGTAACAATTCCTCAATTTGTTTTTTATTTAATTTTTCCATTTACTTAATTTTAATATTAATAATTTTTAAAATATCTTCTGTTATATCATTTTTAGATTTCGCCATGAATATATTTTTTTTATTCATTATTATATCAATTGAGTTTTCTTTCATATATTCTTGAACAATTGGATTTATAAGTTTTAAAAATTTATCAAGTTCTTGATTTTTTTTAATATTTAAATCTTTAATAGTTTTTTTTCTTAATTCCTCAAATGATTTTGCTTCTTTTCTTAAAGAAGATATTTTTTCATTTAATTCTTCCTCGGAAATTAAATTTTTTGTTTTAGTTAATTCTTCATTTTTTTTTTTTAAACTATTTTCAATTTTTATTAATTTTTCTGTTTCTTGATCACGTATTTTTTCTATTTTTTTGATTATCGATAAAGCTGGTTTTGATTTATTTATTATAAATTCAACATCAAGAAAAGCTATTTTTTCAGAAGACCAGACATTAGTAGTAACTAAACAAAAAAAAATAGTAATTAAAAAAAAATTTTTTTTAAATATCAAAATGTTGTTCCCAAATTAAATTTAAACGACTCTGTCTTATCAGTATCAACCTTACTTATTGGATGAGAAAATGATATACTTAATGGACCAACTACTGTAAACCAGTCTACTCCTACTCCTATTGAGGATCTAATTTGATTTGTATCATCTAAACTGGAGTCATAATCAACTCCCCAAACATTACCAGCATCAAAAAACATAGAAACATCCATATTTTGAATATTTGGCATCAATTGTGGAATTGATGTTTGAATATTAACTGCTGAAGCATAATTACCTCCTATGAAATCATTACCATCTTTTGGTCCAACACCACCACTAACAAATCCTCTGAGCCTACTACCTGGTAAATATATTCTTTCTGATAATTTTATATTATCATTAGTTACTGAGTTAGCTGCTTTTGCAAAAAAAGAAAATTTAGTTACATTATCTTGATATAATTCATCATAATAAGTAAAAACATACGCATTTATCAATGAATTATTTTCACTAATTACTGGCAAATTTACTGAGTAACTACTCTTAAAACCATCTGTTGGTCTGTATTTTTGATTTCGTTTATCATAATTTAAATTAAGATTTATAAATGTATCCCAATAGTTTCCAGCTTGAGATTTTTGTCTAGCTGATGCAGAACTATTTGTCTCAATTTTTTCATAATATGACTCTTGTCCTAAACCAATAAAAACGTCATCTTGAAATTCAAAACTAGTCCCAAAACCTAAACCAGTTTTACTTGTTTTGTAACCAGAGTCTGTTAATTTATCAGTCTCTAAAGACTGTATATTAAGATTAATTGATTTATCAGAATTTCTAAAATTAGGATTATTAACATTAAACTGACCTTTAATAGTTTCCTCTGATACTGTTAATTCACTCACCAACGCAATACCACGGCCAAGATAATTGTTTTCTTTTACAGCAAAACTTAATGTGCTGCCATCAGTACCAAAACCGGCTCCTGCCATTATTTCTCCAGTGGCTTTTTCTTCAATAGAAATGTCAATTATTTTACTATTGTCATCACTATCGATTATCTTGCTTTCCACAGACTCAAAAATGTTAAGAGATTTTATGTTATTAATAGATTTTGAGGCTAATATTGAGTTAAACTCATCCCCCTCATCAATCAATAACTGATTTCTAATCACATTTTCTTGGGTAATATTATTTCCATAAATATTGATCCGTTCTACAATAAACTTTTCTCCTTCAGAGACAGAAAAAGTTAAATCAATCTTATTATCAAAAACATTTTCATTAACTTTAGTTTTTAAAGTTTTATATTCTTCATCGAGTATGATTTTATCAATTTCTTCTAAAATTTCTTCTATTATATATAAAGAATATTTTTTTCCATTTAATCTTTTAAACAATTTATTCAAATCAGTAAAATTGGTTTGATCAAAATCCACTGGTAAATCTAATGAAATTTTATTAAAAAAAAATCTATTATTTGGAACAATATTATAGATTAACTCAAATTCAGTTTCATTTAACATTTTCGCAAATGATGAATTTACTTTAACATCATAAAAACCTTTATTGAGATAAAAATTTCTCAAAAGTCTTTCATCCAAATTAATTAAATCTTGCTTTAAAAATTTTTTACCAGATATAAATTTCCAAAATTTATATTCTTCACTAACTATAACAGATCTAAGTTTTTTATCTTTGAAGATTTTATTGCCTATAAATGAAATCTTTTTAATTTTTGCTTTATCACCAATTTCAATATTATAAATTAAGTTTATTTTATTATCAGACAATTTTTCAAGCATTACATCTACCTTAGAAAAAAAATAACCTTTTTGTTTCAAAAATTTTGTAATGTTTTTTTTGTCCTCAAGTAACTGGATTTCATTGT
>CACENB010000017.1 GCA_902561015.1 uncultured Pelagibacteraceae bacterium | reverse complement strand
ACATTTTGCAAATGCAGTCATATCTAAAAGTCCAACATTTTTTTTTACATTCTCACATTCTTTTTTTATTGCATCAAACCATTTTGATCTCCTAAAAGACCAGTCGTCTTTTTGTTCCATGCCATCAGTTGCAAAAAAATTAGGACGTTCCCATCCAAATTTTTGTCCAAATACAGCTCCTAAAGCTTTCATTCTTTCATAACACGGTGCAGTTCTTAAAGGTCTTGCTGCTGGTCTTTCTTCATCAGGATAATGAACTATAAAAACATGGCTATAAGCCTCCTCATTTTTAGCTTTCAAATAAGACTTAGTTGCATAATTTCCATATCGTCTTGGTTCTACACCTAGCATGTCTATAGTTGGCTCCCCATCTACAATCCATTCTGCTAATTGCCAACCAGCACCACCTGCAGCAGTAATTCCAAAGCTATGCCCTTCATTAATCCAAAAATTTTTTAAACCCCAAGCAGGACCAACTATTGGATTACCATCTGGGGTATAACAAATTGCTCCATTATAAACTTTTTTAACTCCTACTTCTCCAAATGCAGGAACACGATGTATTGCACCTTCAATATGTGGAGCAAGTCTATCTAAATCCTCTTGAAATAATTCATACTCTGAATTTTTTGATGGTCCTTCAACATAGCAAGCAGGGGCACCATCTTCATATGGGCCTAGGATTAATCCACCAGCTTCTTCTCTCATATACCATCTACTGTCACTATCTCTTAAAACTCCCATCTCTGGTAATCCCTCTTTTTTTCTTTTTTGAATTTCTGGATGTGGCTCTGTTACAATGTATTGATGTTCAACAGGTATGACTGGAATATCTAATCCAACCATTTCACCTGTTTGTCGGGCAAAATTACCTGAACAAGAAATCACATGTTCACATTCAATTGAACCTTTATCGGTTTCAACTATCCATCCGTCTTTAGTTTGTTTCATAGATAAAACAGTTGTGTTTCGATAAATTTCAGCTCCTCTATTTCTTGCACCTGTTGCAAGAGATTGGGTTAAATCTGCTGGCTGAATATATCCATCTTCAGGGTGTTGTATTGCTCCAACTAAATCATCTGTATGACATAAAGGCCAAATTTCTTTTACCTGTTGAGGTGTTAAAAATTTTACATCTACACCAATTGTTTTAGCTACACCTGCATATTGATGATACTCATCCATTCTATCTTTTGTACTAGCTAAACGAATGTTTGAAACCACACTGAAGCCAACATTTTTTCCTGTCTCCTCCTCCAATGTTTTGTATAAATTCACAGCATATTTATGAAGCTGGCCAACCGAATAACTCATGTTAAATAAAGGCAGCAAACCAGCAGCATGCCAAGTTGAACCTGAAGTGAGTTCTTTTCTCTCAACTAAAACAACATCTGACCAGCCTTTTTTTGCTAGGTGGTATAGTGCACTTACACCTACGACTCCCCCTCCAACTACTACTACTTTCGTTTTGCTTTTCATAATCTAATTCCTACTAAATTTTTGTTAATTCCGAAACAAAATTGTATCAAGAGCATTATATTGAGCTACCCAATGACACAGGGCTTGAAACCATAGTCGTCAGCCAGCAGTTTTTTAAAGGTCCATCCTCGTTATATTTTTCTACTTGCCAATTAAATTTATGATAAATTTTTTCTTTATCCAATATTATGACCTCAAATTGAGCCCAGCTAGCCCCACTTCTTACTTGAGTAATTGTATGGCTTAAGTGATTTATCATCATTTGATAATTATCGCTTTTTATCATCCTTTTAAATTTGTCTAGAGGCCCAGTGACCTCTTTGTTACTAGGATGAGCAAAATTCCAGGTCTGCTCTATCCCGCTATCCTTAAATCCATCATTATTTTTTTGTAAACCAAGTAATTGTATTTTCACAACTTCGGAAGGACTAATTGTGCTATTTGGTTTAATTAATTCTGCGTTAGAAACAGAAATAGAGATAAAAAAAATTGTTATAAATTTTAATAATAATTTTTTTCTAGACACAATCTATAGTTTTTAATTAATTCAGATATTTTTCTATCTCAATCTTAGTACATTTATCTTCGATATAAATTATATTATTTGCCTCAGCAATTTTCTTAGCTTCAGAATTCTTTATATTTAACTGAAGCCATAAAACTTTTGCGTTAATCTTTATAGCTTCATTAACAATTTCAACGGCCTCATCTGATGGTCTAAAAACATCAACTATATCAACAGGCCCATTAATTTCTGAAACTTTTCCATATACTCTCTCACCTAGTATTACCTGACCTATAATAGTTGGATTAACAGGATAAACTTTATATCCATAATTTTGCAGGTGTTTCATTACTATTGTTGAAGGTTTGTTCAAATCTTTACTAGCTCCAACTAAAGCAACATTTTTATAATTTGAGAGAATATCTTTAATATTGACCATATTATTTATTTTTCCAAACAGGTCTTCTTTTTTCAAGAAAAGCTGCAATCCCCTCTTTTGCATCCATTGCCATCATGTTTTTTGTCATCATTCTACTAGTGTATGCGTAAGCTTTTCTTAATGGCATTTCTAATTGCTTGTAAAATGTTTGTTTACCTATTTTAATTGTCAGATTTGATTTTGATGCGATTTTTTTTGCAATCTTTAAAACTTCATTATCAAGTTTTGATTTTGGATAAAAGTCATTAATTAATCCGATTTCCTTTGCATATTTTGCCGAAATCGGTTCGCCAGTTAATAACATTTTCATCATTGATTTTCTTTTTATTTTTCTGCTTACTGCAACCATTGGGGTACTACAAAACAAACCAATGTTTACCCCTGGTGTTGAGAATAATGCATCTCTAGAACTAAAAGCTAAATCGCAACTTGCAACCAATTGACATCCGGCAGCATATGCGGCTCCATGGACTTTAGCGATAACAGGTTTTTTTCCCTCAACAATCAATAACATGAGTTTTGAGCACAAGTTAAATAATCTCTGATACTTTTGCTTTTTATTTAAACCTTGAACTTCTTTTAAGTTATGCCCTGCACTAAAACCTTTGCCTGCTCCCTCAATTATTATAACTTTAGTATTATTATCTTTATCTAATTTTTTAATTATTTTTATCAAATCTATTAAATTTTTGAATGATAGTGAGTTATAAGTTTTTGGATCATTTATTATTATTCTTGAAATATCTTTTTGGTTAATAACCTTAATGCTCATATAGTTTTATTTAAGTTTACCTTCTTTTCTCATTTGAGCTCGAATTTTTGTTGCTGAGATTTCCTGAATTTCTTTTGATAATTCAATTTCTTCAATTTTATAACCTACGCCTCTACCGTAACAAATATTAGTTATATTGGGTACTATCATAATTTTAAAACGTCCCTCAAATTCTGGATTAAGTCTATCCTCAATACTTTTTTTGACTGTTTCAAAATCAAAAGGGTTATCGTCCACTCCTTGAACGTCTCTTATTTGAATACAAACTTGACCAGTTTTTTTAATTATTTCTTTAAATAAATTATAATGTCCATCATGAAATGGTTGCCATCTTCCAAGCATTTGTGCAGTAGGTTTTTTATTATCCCATTGATAAGACATTATTTTAATTTCTCAAATATTTTTAATGACCAATTTTTAGCATCTTGTGTTGTGACATGAAAGTCATACTTGTCAGGTTTTACAAACATCTTATTTGTATCATCAAATCTACCCTCGTTTATAGTGTCTACCCAAATTATATAATCTGCAGGAAATAAACTTCTTGCTTCAGGTGTCGGACAAACAAAATCTGCAACTACATGATATCCTTGACTTTTGTATTCCTCAGCTTTACTCCACATTCTTTTTGCTTGCCTAGTTCTCCCCTCTGCAGAAAAATCCCAATCATTTGCTTCTTTCCTTACTTCATCTGCGTTAAGCCATTTGGCTTTTAACAAAGGCACTAGATGAGAAGCTAAAGTTGTTTTGCCCGCACCAGGCAAACCCATTATTAATACAATTTTCATTATTTTACTTTATACAAACCTAACCAAGCATTGACATCTTTACTTGCGATGTAATTAGATTTAAAAAACTCTATTTCACTCCAAAGATTTATTTTATTTAATTCTTGTATTTTTTTATCAAATCCATAATCTTTGTATATACCCTCATTAATAGTAAAACAAATTAAACCACCTTTTTTAGTTATTCTTATAAATTCATCCAAAGCATTTGGTTTTACATGGCCAAAAGTAAAAGTGCCAACACAAAAAATTGCATCGTAAGTGTTATCTTTTAAATTTATTGGTTTGTTTAAATCAGTCTTAAGCAGTTTTTTATATAAATTTGACGGAATGGTTTTCAGTAATTTTTGTGATAGATCTGCGCCATGAAAGTTTTTGAAACCAAATTTTTTTAATTCCAAGCCTACTAAACCGGTTCCACAGCCTGCGTCAAAAATCAAAGCATCTTTATTTGTCCCATATTTCAAGAAAGTATTAACAGTTTCCTTAGGTCCTGTATAATTCCAATCAACCATATCTTTATTATATTTGTCATTTTCACCCCACTCATCGTAGTAATCCATTACCTCTTTTGTGGTTTTCAATTTATAAATTGGTACTTTGTTTCCTACGTCTTTTTGTGCCATAAGATGATTATATTATAGGATGAATTTCTTTGACAGTATTTTCAAAAGATATAATTATCTAAAAATGAAATTTTCTCTTGAAATAAGTCCGAAAACTGACCTAAACACAGTTCCAAAAGTTAGTGATGTTTATGTCACAATGTTGCCTGGTGGTGATTACAAAGAAACAGCTCAACAAGCAGTTGATTTGGTTAAAAAAGGCTTTAATCCAGTTCCTCATTTTCCTGCTCGATCAATGCAAGATGAAAAGCAGCTAAAAGATTATATTTCAAGATGTAAAGATGGGGGTGTAAAGCAAGTGCTAGTAATCGGAGGTGGTAGAGAGCCTATGGGAAAATTCGATAGCTCCTTCCAACTTTTAGAGACTGGTTATTTTGAGAAGATGACAATAGGAATTGCTGGACACCCGGAGGGGAGTCCTGATATATCCGACTCAGAATTAGAAAAAGCTATGATAGATAAAAAACCATATGCTGATTATATAGTGACACAATGGTTACTAGATCCTCAGCCTATTATAGATTTTATTTCAAAACAAAGTGTACCAGTTCATGTGGGAATTACTGGGCCTCTAAAGATATCAAGCCTAATAAAATTTGCAAATATCGTAGGGGCAAAAAATTCCTTAAATTTTCTTAAATCTAATTTCAGTAAGGCATTAGATTTATTAAAACCTAAAGACCCAAATGATTTAATTGGAAAAATTAAATCTCATACTGATTTTTTCCACATTTATACATTCGGCGGCTTGACGGAAACTAACAAGTGGTTGAAGGAGAACAAATATGTCTAAAGAATTTGATTACACAAAATTAAAACATGCAACATCAGTAGATCAGTCTGATCGACAGGTTCCTTATAACTTAAGACAAAGTGGACCTACTAAAGTTGAAATGCTTATATCTACAAGAGTTAGAAAATCACCTTATTGGCATTTATCTATGCAAGCAGGATGTTGGAGGGCTACAGTATACAATCGAATTTATCATCCAAGAGGATATGTAAAACCTGAGGATGGTGGTGCAATGGTTGAATACGATGCGATCGTAAACCATGTAACGATGTGGAATGTTGCTGTCGAAAGACAAATAAGAGTAAAGGGTCCAGATGCAGAAAAATTTGTAGATTATGTAATAACTAGAGACGCAACAAAAATTTCTCCAATGAGAGCAAGATATGTAATTTTATGCAATGCCTATGGTGGAGTGTTAAATGATCCAATTCTTTTAAGAATTTCAGAGGATGAGTTTTGGTTTTCTCTATCTGACTCCGATATCGGAATGTATTTACAAGGTGTAAATGCTGATGGAAGATTTAATTGTAAAATTGAGGAGACAGACCATTGTCCTGTTCAAATACAAGGTCCTAAATCTAAAGCTTTAATGAAAGATCTTTGTGGTGATCAATTTGATTTAGATAATATGCCATTTTACGGATTGGCTGAGGCAAAAATTGGAGGTAGAAGTTGTGTAATTTCACAATCTGGTTTTTCGGGTGAAGCTGGATATGAAATTTATCTAAGGAATGCAACATTGTATGCTGATGATATGTGGAACGCTGTTCTAAAAGCTGGTGAGAAGCATAATTTGATGGTTATTGCTCCAGCTCACCATAGAAGAATCCAAGCTGGCATACTTTCTTGGGGACAAGATATGGATCAACAACATAATCCTTTTCAATGTAACCTTGGTTATCAAGTTTCTTTGTCTGGCAAAGGAGAGTGGAATAAAAAAACTGACTATGTTGGTAAAGAAGTTTTAGAAAAAATGAAATCAGAAATAAAAGCAGGAAAGAAACCTTACAAACTTCAGTTAGTTGGTTTAGAATTAGGTGGAAAACCAATAGAAGATTATGCACCTGATTTTTGGTTGATCTCAAATGTAGATGGTGGTGAACCAGTTGGATTTATTACTTCTCCCTGGTGGCATCCTGAAAAAAAGACTAATATCGCAATGGGTTATGTTCCTTTTGATGGAGCTTTAAATGCTAATGGATTTCCTAAAGGAAAGGTCGGAACTAAATATAAAGTTCATTTACCAGAAAAATATTCGAACAGTCCGGGGGAACCTGTAGATGCGGTAATAGTTGATATTCCATTTAAAGAATCTTTTAATGCAAATACTAGAGAGGTAGTTTCAGGTTAATAGTGTCCTAAAAGAGATATTCTGCTTTTAAAATTAAATGTATAAAATTTTTTTAATTGCAATTTGCATTATCATTATTATTGCTTTAATAATCTTTCCATTAATTGTGTCATACAAAGATCAAAAAAATAAAAAAGATTAAATGTTTGGAGAGTTTTTAAATATTATTTTTAAGTCAATTAAACTAGACAAGTCTCTTTACACTGACAGTAGAAATTTTGGTGAAGCCTCAATTTATTTTGCTGGATTAATAATGATCTTAGATGGGATAGCGGGTGCTGTAGCTGCAAATACAGTCATCAAAACAGCTATCGGGTTGTCAGGGTTAACGGCAATTTTAACTTGGTTTATTTGGGCAATTTTAATTTATGTTTTAGGAGTTAAGATATTCCCTGATAAGCAAACCAAGGTTTTATTCAAAAAAGTTTTAACTGCTGTTGGTTTTGCTCATGCTCCAGGTTTGTTGAGGTTCTTCGCAGTCACACCTGAGTTAATGATACCAATAATTTTTATAACTCAATTTTGGATTTTCGCAGCGTTAATTATTTCTATAAGACAAATCTTAAATTTTAAATCTAATTTAAAATCTTTTGGAATTGTTTTCTTATCATTTTTAATTATAGTTTTTATGTCAATTTCTTTTGTAATGAGCAGAATGAATGCTTTACCTGTAAATAGTATTTAAATTGGAAATATTGTTTTTGAGACTCTGCACGATTTACAAATTTTAAATCCTGTCAAAATTAAATTTTGAGTAACACTCTCATCTTTTTTTTTGCACTCATCACATACATCGTCTAATTCTTTTAAATTATCAAAATCTTTATCTTTGCTCATTTTATAAAAACATTGTTAACAATATTAACACTTTTTTTTAGTTTTATTTATTATATTGAAATTTTTATTTAATTTTGAAATAAAGTTGTATTCAAACTTTCAATGAAAAAAAATAAAAATCAAAAAGTTGCATTAGTAATGGGTAGTCAATCGGACTACAAAACTATGAAATTAGCTGCAAAAGTGCTTAAAATTCTTGGTGTTAAATTTGAAACTAAAATAATTTCAGCTCATAGAACACCCAAAAGAATGTATGAATTTTCAAGTAAAGCAAAACAAAATAATTTTGCTGTTATAATTGCGGGCGCTGGAGGATCTGCTCACTTACCTGGAATGATTGCAGCTTTAACTTCAATTCCAGTTTTGGGTGTTCCTATTGAGAGTAAAAAACTTAAAGGCTTAGACAGTCTTTTATCAATCGCTCAAATGCCTAAGGGTATCCCAGTTGGAGCATTGGCTATAGGAAAAGATGGAGCCATAAACGCAGCATTACTTGCTGCATCTATAATTGCAAATAATAATTCTATTGTAAGTAAGAAATTAGAAAAATGGCGCACATCACAAACAAAATCTGTAAAAAAAAGACCTAAGTAAAATTAATGTCAGAAATAAAATTAGGTATTATTGGTGGCGGTCAGCTTGGGAGTATGCTTTCAGATGCTGCAAAAAAATTAAAAATAAAAACAGTTATCTATTGCGATGATGTAGATGCACCAGCAAAAAATTTTTGTGATGAGTTCATTATTGGTAAATATGATGAAAAAGAAAAAATTGATGAGTTTATTGAAAAGATAGATATTGCTACATATGAATTTGAAAATATTCCATTTGAAACACTAAATGAAATTAATAAAAAAAAATCTGTATTACCGAAACCATCTATTAATAGACTAATACAGCACAGATTAGCTGAGAAAGATTTTGTGAATAAACTCAATATCAGAACCACTCAATATGCTGCTATTGATAAAAAATCAGATTTAGATTCCCTAAAAGATCTTCTTCCAGGAATATTGAAGACAACAACTATGGGTTACGATGGTAAAGGCCAATACCCCATTAAAGAAATTAAAGAAGTGGATACATTAAATATAGATTTTTCCAAAGGCTACATACTAGAAAAATTAGTAAAACTTAAAAAAGAAATTTCAGTGATTATTACAAGATTTGGAAATAATGATTATGAAATTTATGAACCAATAGAAAATACTCATGAAGATCAAATACTTAAATACTCCAGTATACCCGCTGATATAAGTGAAAATATTTTTAAAAAATCAAAAAATTGGGCTATGGATATTGCTGAAGAATTAAAGTTCATAGGAACTCTTTGTGTAGAGTTTTTTATAGATAGAAATGAAAATTTGTTTGTTAACGAAATTGCTCCTAGAGTACATAATTCTGGTCATCTCACTATCAACGCTTATAATGTTAGCCAATTTGAAAATCATGTAAGAGCAGTTTGTTCTCTAAAAAAAGTCTCATTAAAAAAACTATATAACGCAAAGATGATTAATTTAATTGGAAGTCAAATTGAGCAATATAGAAAAAGTAATAGTTTAGGTGAAAACGAATTTTTTTTTGATTATTTAAAAAAAGAGATAAAAGCTAAAAGGAAGATGGGACACATCACTACTTTGATAAAATGATAGAGTCTATAGAAGGAAATTTT
The DNA here is from genome assembly GCA_902561015.1 of uncultured Pelagibacteraceae bacterium. Taxonomy (GTDB): domain Bacteria; phylum Pseudomonadota; class Alphaproteobacteria; order Pelagibacterales; family Pelagibacteraceae; genus Pelagibacter. The sequence continues at coordinate 5,643 of CACENB010000017.1, read as the reverse complement.
GATCATCCAGAAGTAAATGAACTTCTTACAAAACATTTTAAAGAACTTAGAGCTGCATCGCCAGAAGGAAGTGCTCATGTTCTAGATATACCTGGTCTAAAGGTTCCATCAATAAAATTTTGGAGTTTATGGGAAAATAGAAAGTTAATGGGATGTGGTGCGCTTAAATTTTTAAGTAAAGACCATGGTGAATTTAAGTCAATAAGAGTTCACGATAACTTTAGAAATAAAGGAAACGGGATTAAGGTTATAAATCATTTAATTAATGAGTCAAAAAATTTAAATATTCTTAGAATTAGTATTGAAACAGGTTCTGGAGAATTTTTTGAACCAGCAAGAAAGTTATTTATAAGTTGTAACTTTCAGCCTTGTGCGCCTTTTGCGCATTATAAAGAGGACGTAAATTCTCTTTATTTTACAAAACTAATTAGCAACGATTAATATTTAAAACTAGCAAGTAGATCAATTTAGTTGACAAAAGACTTAAAATTCTAAAGAAAGGCACAATTACTTAATTATAAGTAATAAATTAACATAACAATAAGTATAAATATGAGTCTACAAGGTAAAGTAAAATGGTTCAATCCGACCAAAGGTTATGGTTTTATTGAACGAGAAGATAAAGAAAAAGATGTATTTGTTCACGTTTCAGCAGTAAGAGATGCTGGCATGAATGGTTTAGATGAGGGTCAAGCTTTGACTTTCGATGTTGAAGATGGTCCTAAAGGTCCTTCAGCAGTTAACTTAAAAACTGCATAATTTTCACAAATTTTATTGGCTGTATTAATCAAATAACCTAAGCATTTCATTTTTATGGCCAATAAACTATTATCAAAGAGAAGCTATAAGTTATGATTGGTATTCTTGGTGGAATGGGAACGCAGGCAGGTCTTGATTTCTGTAATAAACTTGCAGTTTTAAATAGAGGAAAAATTGATCAAGATTATCCTTTATTTTTACTTTACAATAAATCTAACATACCTGGACGACCTGAGTCGATTGGAATTCAGACAAGCAGATTAACAAATAGATTTTCAAATTCAAAAAATAATAAAAAATACAAATTAGTCTTAGATAGTTTGCTTAAGGGATGCAGATTACTTAAAAAAGATAAATGTAAGTTCATTGTTATTCCATGTAACACAGCACATTATTGGTATGATGATTTAAAAAAAAAAATAAAATTACCAATAATAAATATGCCGAAAGAAGTTTATATTCATGCAAAAAAGACATGTAAAAAAAACTCACCTATTGGCTTACTTGCTACGGAAGGAACTATAATGACAGGTGTTTACAATAAATTTTTCGATACAAATTATAAATTGATACACCCAAATAGATTAATTCAAAAAAATTCTGTGAACGAAGCAATTAAACTTGTTAAAATGGGAAACGTAAAGGCAGCAGCTAAGAAAATTAAACCAGCTATAAACTTCTTGATTAAAAAGAAGTGTAAAAAAATTGTTCTTGGTTGCACAGAATTGCCCATAGCAATATTTGCCTTTAAATCATTTGATAAAATCAAGAAATCAAAAATTTTTTTAGATCCAAATTTAATTTTAGCTAATGCTGCAATGAAAAAATATCGAAAATAATCAATGCAACCTAAAAACAAGCCTTATGTTTTATTTGTTGCAGAAGTAATCTATTTGGAAATTTCGGAAATCAAAAGAAAGAACTCAAATTTTTCAAACAAAGAGGCTATCGATGCTTTTATTGGTAACGGGACTTATAAAAATATTAGTAGCGGAAAATTCCATGATGATTGGCTTAAAGAGTTAGAAAAAAATGAATTTATCGATTTAAAAACAAATAAAAAAATTCCTGAGGAAACAATAAGACTATAAAAAATTCAAAAAGATGTAATGGTAAAACAACTTATCCAGTTTCCAGATCTTTATGATACTAAAAATAATTTACCACTTGAGATATCCCAAAGAGCATTTGATCATATTTGGAGAATGTGTGAAAGTTATGAGTTATGGTGCAAAGAGACTAAACAAAATGAATTTATTCAATTAAATATTACTGATTAGTAAACTGTATAAATGATAATTAACCTATCAAGCTAAAAGTGATTAGAATATATCCTATTATTTTTATTCTGCTATGGTCTTCAGCATTTATAACCACTCAGCCAATTGTAGATAATAGCGACCCTTTTGCGGCATTGGCTTTTAGGTTTTTTTTTGTAGCTCTTGGTTTCTATTTTTTCTCTTTTTATTTAAATCAATCATTAATTACAAATAAGAGAAAAATAGCCGAATCTGTTTTAAGTGGTGTGCTTTTTCATGGATTTTATTTAGGTGGAGTTTTTTATTCAATCTCAATTGGAATGCCAGTAGGAATAGCAGCTTTAATAGTCACTCTTCAACCGGTTTTAACAAACATCTTAAGTGGACCCATCCTTGATGAAAAAATAACTATCCAACAATGGATTGGGGTTTTACTTGGTTTCACAGGTGCCTCTTTAGTTTTGGGTCTAGATGTAGGTTCCGGTATCCCTTTATTAGGACTTATCGCAACAATCATTGCATTACTCTCTATTACAATATCTACAATTTGGCAGAAAAAGATAAGTAAAAACTTACCTTTATCAGTAAGTAATTTTTACCAAGCATTTGGGGGATGTTTGTTTCATGTTCTAATAGTAATTTTCTTTGCTGAACCATATATAAATTTTAACAAGGTTTTTATCATTGCAATGAGCCATCAAGTACTGCTTGTCTCTTTTGGTGCTTTTACAATCTTAATGCTTTTAATTAAAAAAAACTCAGCAAGCAAAACTGTCTCAATATTTTTTTTAATTCCATCAACTTCAGCTTTAATGGCCTGGTTTTTTTTAAACGAAAAATTAACTAATTTTGATATTGTCGGCTTTATTGTAACATCTGTTGGAGTTTATATTGCTACAAGAGACTGAAACCATTATATTTTATATGACTAAAAACATGTATTAAACAAATATTTTATTTGAATAAATGGCTAAAATAAAATCAGATATAGAAATAGCAAGAAAAGCTAAAATGAAACCAATAGGTAAAATTTTAGCAAAAATTAAAGTTCCAGATAAGAGCAGTGCTTTTAGCCCAATGGGTAGACATATCGCAAAAATTAATTTTGAATTTTTAGATAAACTGAAGAAAAAAAAGGATGGTAAATTAATTTTAGTTACTGCAATAACACCAACACCAGCAGGTGAGGGAAAAACAACTACTTCAGTTGGTTTAAGTGATGGCTTAAATAAAATTGGTAAAAAATCTATCGTTTGTCTTAGGGAACCTAGTTTAGGTCCATCATTTGGAATGAAAGGTGGTGCTGCTGGGGGTGGTTACGCCCAAGTTGTTCCTATGGAGCAAATAAATTTACATTTTACAGGTGATTTTCATGCAATTACTTCAGCACATAATTTACTTTCAGCAATGATAGATAACCATATTTATTGGGGTAACAAATTAAATATAGATGAAAACAAAATAGTTTGGAAACGTGTAATGGATATGAATGACCGCGCTCTTAGGTTTATTGATATCAATACTAGTGGGGTTGCCAAAGATTTTAAAAGAGTTGATGGTTTCGACATAACAGTTGCATCAGAAGTGATGGCTATTTTTTGTCTTTCTAATGATTTAAAAGATTTAGAAAAAAGAATTGGTAATATTACTTTTGCATATAACAAAAATGGAAAGCCACTTTATGCTAGAGATATAAATGCTCATGGACCCATGACTGTTTTACTTAAGGAAGCAATTAGACCTAATGTAACTCAAACTTTAGAAAATAATCCAGCAATCATTCATGGTGGTCCTTTTGCAAACATTGCTCACGGATGTAATTCTGTGATTGCAACAAAAACTGCTTTAAAATTATCCGATTATGTGGTTACTGAAGCAGGATTTGGTGCAGATCTTGGTGCAGAAAAGTTTTTGAATATCAAATGCAGGAAAGCAGGATTAACCCCAAGCTGTGTAGTAATTGTTGCAACAATAAGAGCATTAAAAATGCATGGAGGAGTTGAAAAAGAGGACTTAAAAAAAGAGGATATATCGGCGTTAGAAAGAGGATTGGTTAACTTGGAAAGACATATCACAAACATAAAAAAATTTGGTTTAGAACCGATAGTAGCAATAAATCATTTTGCGCTAGACACAAAAAAAGAAGTTAAAACTCTTTTAAATTTTTGTAAAAAAAGAAAAGTTGAAGTCAGTGAATGTAAGCATTGGGCTAAGGGTGGAAATGGGACCAAAGATCTTGCCAAAAAAGTTGTTAAAGTCTGCAAAAATAACAAAAATAAATTTAATTTTTTATATAATAACAATCTTAAACTCTGGGATAAAATAGAGTTAATTGCTAAACAAATATATAAAGCTGATAAAATAACAGCTGATGACAAAGTTAAAGAACAATTAAAAGTTTTTGAGGATAATGGTCATGGAAATTTACCGGTTTGTATTGCAAAAACTCAATTTAGTTTTTCAACAGACCCCAAACTCAAAGGTGCCCCCTCGAATCATGAAATACCAATAAGAGAAGTAAGATTATCTTCAGGAGCAGAATTTGTGGTAGTCATTTGTGGGTCAATAATGACGATGCCAGGATTACCAAGAAAGCCAGCCGCTGATACTATTAAATTAAATCAAAAAGGGCAAATTGAGGGTTTATTTTAATTTAATTCTTTAAGCCAATTTTTAAGTTCTAACATTTTTTTTTCTTTAACTGTGACCTGAATTTCTTTTTCAATAAAAGATATGTGATTTTCAAGATCATTTTCATTTTTGAATACTTTTCTATATTCAATTAATCTTTTTCTTCTAAAATTAATCAAACTTATCATTTTTTCATAAGTTATTTCAGGATGATATTGCAAGCCCCAAACTCTAGTTTTATTTATTTGAAAATACAAACTTTGGACTTTATTAATTTTATTAGATGCAAGACAAATACCGTTTTCAGGTATTTTCACAACTTCGTCATAATTAAAAGCAGGAGAATTAAATTTTTTTTCTTTATCTTTGTATAACGGATGCTTTAAACCGTATTCATTTATTTCAATTTCTTTTGCGATACCTACATGAGATGTATTGGCTTTTTTTACCTGACCTCCTGCAGCAGTTACAGCCACTTGCATGCCCCAACAAATTCCTAAAATATTTTTAACTTTATTTTGACAATTTTTCATAAATTCAATTTGTTTTTTTATTTCTGGAGTATCGTTATAAATATTCAAACTGCTTCCTCCCCAGATTAAACCATCAAATGTATGCAACTTATCGTTGAAACTATCAATATTTTTATCTGATGATGGGTTAACCACATCTATTATTAAATCTTTCGATATATATTTTAAACTTTCCCTTAAACTTTCAGTATGAGTTTTAATACCTGCCTCTGTAAAACTCCCGTTTTCCTCAGCTGTATTACCCTCAACTATTAAAATTTTTTTCATTTAATTAAATATATTTATTAGACTTTTATAAATTTCTCAGAAAACAATTCCTATTTAAAATTTTATTAACAATCTCTAGTTGTAATCGTTTTTTATGTGTGACGATTTTATTTTACTTCTTAATAATGATTATTAATTGCAGAAACCCAAGCTATGTGATTAGATTATAGCTTATTAGAATGTTTAACATAACT
>CACENB010000016.1 GCA_902561015.1 uncultured Pelagibacteraceae bacterium | reverse complement strand
AACCAATTGCACTTGGTGGAAGAATAATTGAAAAAAGTGATTACCTTGCCAAATATATTAATTCTCCTGAAACATCTTTTTTTAAAAAAGGTTCAAATTTATATAACTTGGATCAGGCTAGAAAATTATCTAATAAGTTAAATCATATTTTTCTTGTTGAAGGTTATATGGATGTTGTTGGTTTAGCCAAAAATGATATTGAAAATGCCGTTGCTAATTTAGGAACATCTCTTACAGACAAACAAATATTAACACTAAATCAATTTTTCGATGATATTATTATATGTTTTGATGGAGATGAAAGTGGTTACAAAGCTGCGTTAAGAGCAGCAGAAAACTCAATTATTTATTTAAAACCAGAGAAACAAATTTCATTTTTGTTTTTACCTGATAAGGAGGATCCTGATAGTTTTGTAAACAAAAATGGTAAAGATTATTTTTTAGATTTTGCTAAAAAAAGTAAACTTCCAATCCACGAATTTATTTTTCTACACTATAAAAAACAAACCCAAAATAATCCATCGTCAATGGCTATTTTTGATAAAAAAATTAGGTTAATAGCAAATACTATTAAAGATGAATTTATTAAAAAATATGTTTTGGAATACTTTTTAGACAAAATTTCAGAGCTGGCACCACATACAAATTTAAATAAAAAATTTAATTATGTCAAAAAAACCAAATCTCTTGAAACAACAAAAAAATATTTTAATGAGAGTAAATCTTTATCAGCAATAGAGCTTAAAGAGTTTTCATTGCTTTACCTTTTGATGAATAATTTAGAGTTAATGAAAGAAAACCTTCACTTAATAGAAAATGTGAGTCTATTTACTGAGATAAATAAACAGATTTTCTCAAAAATCATCTCAAAACTTAAGTTAGAAGATAAAATAATTCTCAAAGATTTGGAGATAGATGAACAATTAATTGCAAAAATAAATAAGTTTGCTCCAATTAAGTACATTCTGGGTAAGAAAAACAAAAATGATCATGAAATAATTGGATTACTTGATGACATAAATAGAGATTTGAAAAGCTATAATTTGGAACTAAGAATTCAGGAATTAGAATCTAAGTTTTCTAAAGATTTGAGTGAGACTACATTTAATGAGCTAAAAGAGCTCAAAAAAAAGCAAAATATCAATTAATTCACATTATTTATTAATGGATTTTTAAAAATTTAGCATTATATAAGACTCTTCAAACTGAAGCTGTGGAAAGAATTATAACGAAATCATTTGCTAGATTAATGGGTCGTGGAACCCATAGGGGTTTTATAACTTATGAAGAATTAAGTAAATCCCTTGGAAAAAGAAATTTATCAGATGAAAATCTTGCTCAAGCATTTATTCATATTTTAGACGAAAAAGTTACTTTAGTAGAAAAAAAATCAGATTTTAAAGTTCTAAGAAAGAAAGATAGTTCATCTAAAGAAGAGGGTAAAACTATTGAGAAAAGTGACGACCCTATAAGAATGTATCTCAGAGAAATGGGTGGTGTTGAGTTATTATCTAGAGAGGGTGAAATTGCTATCGCTAAAAGAATTGAAGCAGGAAAAGATGTAATGTTAATTGCATTATCACAAAGTCCTATAACAGCACAACAATTTTTTGAGTGGAATGATAAACTTCAAAAAGACGAGATTTTGGTAAGAGAGATAATTGATATTGATACAAATTATATGGAAGATGAAACGACAGGACCAAGTGCAAAACAAAAAAATTCTGGAGAGATAGAGAAAGAAGATGGAGCTAGTGATGAAGATGATGACTTCAATCCTACACTTGCAGCAATGGAAAGTGAAATAAAACCTAAAGTTTTAAAAACTATTAATCTATTAACCAAAGAATATAACAAGTTAATCAAGTATCAAAAAGAAAAATTAGATTGTGTTTTAAATTTAAAAACTTTTTCACCAGCAAAAGAAAAAGGATACGATAAAATTGTAAAAGATATTTTAGAAAATATTAAATCACTTCAGTTATCACCCTCAGTTTTAGAAGAACTTGTCCAAAAACATTACATAGAAAATAAAAAAATTGTTTCTCTAGAAGGAAATCTTTTGAGATTAGCTATAGATCATAAAATTTCACGAAATGAATTTATAAAATTTTACATTGGTAACGAAATAAATCCAAACTTAAAAAAATTTTTAGACACTAATACTTTGTGGAAGCAATTTTTCTCAAAAAATAAAAATGAGTTTAAGAATATTAGAGATAGGTTGGTTGAAATAAGTCATAAATTAGGAATGTCTGTTACTGATTATAAAAAGTTAGTCAGTAGAATACAAAAAGGTGAAAAAGAGTCCAGAATTGCAAAAAAAGAAATGGTTGAGGCAAATTTAAGATTAGTCATTTCTATAGCTAAAAAATATACTAATAGAGGTTTACAATTCTTAGACTTAATTCAGGAGGGAAATATTGGGCTAATGAAAGCAGTTGATAAATTTGAGTACAGAAGAGGTTATAAATTCTCAACATATGCTACCTGGTGGATAAGACAAGCAATCACCAGATCTATTGCAGATCAAGCAAGAACAATAAGAATTCCAGTCCACATGATTGAAACTATAAATAAAATAGTAAGAACTCAAAGATTAATACTTAGTGAATTTGGAAGAGAAGCCACACCAGAGGAACTGGCAAAAAAACTTAGAATGCCTTTAGACAAAGTTAGAAAAGTTTTAAAAATTTCAAAAGAACCTGTGTCACTTGAGAAACCAGTTGGCGATGAGGAAGATAGTAGCTTAGGAGATTTTATAGAAGATACAAAAGCTCTTGCGCCTTTAGAGCAAGCAATAAAATCAAATTTAGGAGAAGCGACTACAAAAATACTATCTACACTTACACCACGAGAAGAAAGAGTTTTAAGAATGAGATTTGGGGTTGGCATGAATACTGATCACACATTAGAAGAAGTAGGCTTACAATTTTCTGTAACGAGAGAACGTATTAGACAGATTGAAGCTAAAGCTCTAAGAAAATTAAAACATCCAAGCAGATCAAAACAGCTTAAAAGTTTCTTAGAAAGTTAATATTTGGGCCGTTAGCTCAATAGTAGAGTACTGCATTGACATTGCAGGGGTAGTTGGAGCGTAACCAACACGGCCCACCATAAATTTGTAAATTAAACATTAATCTTATAGATTCCTCTTGGCAAAAAATTAAATATTAATGTCGAAAAATATAATTGTAACTGGTGGATTAGGTTTTATTGGCAGTAACTTAATCGAGTTTTTGATAAAAAAAAAATATAATGTATTGAATATTGATAAAGTAACTTATTCCTCAAATTTTTATAATGTTAAGAATTTTAAAGCCTCTAAAAAATACAAGTTTATAAAATGTGATATTGGTAATAAAAAGATGAAAGATATTCTTTTTAGATATAAACCAATATGTATTTTTAATTTAGCGGCTGAAACTCACGTAGATAGATCTATAGATAATCCAGAAAGCTTTATCCAGAGCAATATAGTAAGTGTTTACAATTTGTTGGAATATTTTAAATTATTTTCAAAAAAATATAAATCAAGATTAATTCACATATCAACAGATGAAGTTTTTGGTGATATTTTAAAAGGTAGAGCATCGGAAAAATATTCTTATAAACCAAGTTCTCCATATGCTGCTAGCAAAGCTGCCTCAGACCATTTGGTTTCCTCTTATATAAGGACTTATAAAGTTCCTGCCATTGTAACTAATTGTTCAAACAATTACGGTCCAAATCAACATCCAGAAAAATTAATTCCAAAATTAATATATAATATTCTTAATAATAGAAATTTACCGATCTATGGGAAAGGTACTAATTCAAGAGAATGGATATATGTTAAGGATCATTGTGAAGCTTTATTTAAAGTTTTTAAAAGTGGTAAAATTGGAGAATTTTATAATATAGGCTCTAATAAAAATCTGTCTAATCTTGAGGTATGTAAAAATCTTTTGGATATTTCAAAAAAATTTATAAAAATTGGCGATAAAGTAAAAATTTATTTTGTTAAAGATAGGCCTGGTCATGATATTAGATATGCACTTGATAGTAAAAAAATTAGAAGAGATTTAAATTTTCACCCAAAAACGAATTTTACTGCAGGAATAAAATATACTTTCGAATGGTATAAAAATAATAAAACTTACTATAAATCTTTAGCAAAAAAAGATATCGTGCGAAGGTTTGGAAAATATGATTAGTAAAGGAATAATACTTGCTGGCGGAGCCGGTACAAGAATGAGTCCACTTACAAAAGCTGTGAATAAACAGTTATTACCTATTTATGATAAGCCTCTTATTTTTTATCCTCTTTCAATTTTAATGTTGTCAAAAATTAGAGATATTTTAATTATTGTAAATAAGGGTCAGGTTAATCAATATAGGAAATTAATCCAGGATGGAAAAAATCTTGGAATAAAAATTACTTATCAAGAGCAAAATAAACCAAGAGGTTTGCCAGATGCTTTTATATTAGGAGAAAAATTTATTGGCACTCAAAATGTTGCAATGATTTTAGGAGATAATTTTTTTTATGGCCAAGGTTTATCTGAAAACTTGAAGAAATGTACAAAACTAAAATCAGGAGCAAAAGTGCTTTTACATAGGGTATCGAATCCCGAGTCATTTGGTGTAGCAAAATTAAATAAAAAAAAAAAAATATTAAAGATCATAGAAAAACCTAAAAAGCATATTTCAAATTTAGCGATCACAGGTCTTTATTTTTTTGACAATAAAGTAATTAAATATTCAAAGACATTAAAACCTTCTAAGAGAGGAGAGATAGAAATCATTGATCTATTAAATATTTATAAAAAAAAAAATAAATTAACAGCGGATTATATTGGACGAGGTGGAGCATGGCTCGATACCGGTTCAATTGAAGATTATTTTAAGACTTTTTCTTTTGTTCACGCAATTGAAAATAGACAAGGAGTAAAAATTGCATGTTTAGAAGAAATTGCGTTACTTAATAAATGGATTAATAAAAGCCAGGTTAAAAAACAAATAAAATTTTATGGAAATTGTAGTTATTCAAATTATTTAAAAAAGATTATTAAAGAAAGTGCATAAAATCTTATTAACAGGCTCCTCAGGCTTCATAGGTTCGAATATTTTGAATAATCTTTCTAACGATTATGAATTTTATATTCTTGTTAGAAAAAAACCTTTAAAAAGATATTTAAATAACAAAAATATTAAAGTTATTCGATTCAAAAACTACAATTCTCTCAACTCAAAATTAAAAAAAATAAAAGTGAACACAGTAATTCATTGTGCAACACACTATGTGAAAGATCATAAGTTTCAGGATATAGAAAAACTTTGTTATTCTAATTTGATATTTGGGAATATAATTTTAGAAAATCTTACGAAATTAAAAGCCGCAAGATTTATCAATTTTTCTACGGTTTGGGAGGATGGCAATGCAAAAAGGGATAATATTGAAAATTTGTATTCTGCATACAAAAAAAGCTTTAGTACAATTTTAGGTTTTTATAAAAAGAAATTAAAAAAAATAAATTTTTATGAATTAATGGTCTTTGATACATTTGGTAATAATGATCATAGAAAAAAAATAATCCATACTTTGAGAATGAATTATCTTAAAAATAAATCGACAAATATAATATCGAAAAATCTTTATATGAATTTACTTAATATCTCAGATATAATTAATGCCATAAGTTTAATTCTTAGGAAAAACGTAAAACCTAAGAAATACTCAATTATAAATAACTTAAATATTAAAATTTTTGACTTGGTTAGAATTTTTAATAAAAAAAGTCAAAAAAAACTAAAAGTCAAATGGTTATCTAATCATTTAATTAAATATAAGATTTATCCCTATGACAAATTGAATGGTTGGAAACCTGTAAATAGTTCTGTAAGTGATATAATAAGCTATATTAAAAGTTAAAGTTTTTGTGATTATGAAAAAAATTTATTACGGTAAAGCAGTTTATAACTCTAAAGAGATTAATGCAGTTATTAATGTTTTAAAAAATGAAGGCCTTTCATTAGTTGATGGGAAAAATGTAAAAAAACTTGAAAAGACTGTAAGTAAAATGTTTGGAAAAAAATATGGACTTATGGTCAATTCTGGTTCCTCTGCTAATCTGTTAGGACTGTCATCTTTTAATTTTAAAAAAGGTTCGGAAATTATTACCCCTAATTTAACTTTTTCAACAACCATCGCTCCAATATATCAATTGGGACTGATCCCGCACTTTATTGGGGTTGAAAAAAATAAGTTTTTAGCGGATACAAAACAAATAGAAAAATGTATAAATAAAAAAACCGTTGCATTAATGATACCCAACTTGCTTGGAAATATTGCAGATTGGGAAAAGATTTTTAAAATCGCAAATAAGTATAATCTAAAAGTTATTGAAGATTCAGCAGATACGATAGGATACAAAATAAATAAAAAAAATACTGGAAAATACTCTGATGTGGTAACTAACAGTTTTTATGCATCCCACATTATTAATGGTGCAGGAACAGGCGGAATTGTTTGTTTCAATGATTTCAATTTATATCAAAGAGCAAAATTATTAAGAGGATGGGGAAGATCCTCAGCAACTTTCAATGAGTCAGAAAACATTAACAAAAGATTTAATATCAAAGTCTCCGGTATAGATTATGATGCAAAATATATATTTTCAGATTTAGGTTACAATTTTTTACCATCTGAACTTTCAGCAGCCTTTGCTTTAGAACAAATTAAAAAATTAAAAAATAATATAGAATTAAGAAATAAAAATTTTGATTTTTTAAAAAGTTTTTTTTCTAATTATCCAGAGTATTTTGACTTACCAGAGCAAAATATTGGTGTGAGAACACCCTGGTTAGCTTTCCCTCTCGTAATTAAAAAAAATAAATATTTTAATAGGAGAGAAATGCAAATATTCTTTGAAAAAAATAATATTCAAACTAGAACGATTTTTACTGGTAATATCTTAAGGCAACCAGTAATGAAAAATAAATTATACAAAAAACATCCAAAGTGCGACTCAGAGGCAGATAATGTAATGAAAAATGGAATATTAATAGGGTGCCACCAAGGCATGAATAAAAGTGAACTAGATTATATTTGCAAGACATTCAAAAAATTTATTAATTTGTGAAATTAATTAAAACAAAATTTAAAGGATTAATGATATTTAAAAGATCATCTTTTTTAGATCAAAGAGGTTATTTCAGAGAATTATTTAAATATAAAGAATTAAAAAAAAATTTTGTTTTTGATTATTTATCTTTATCAAAAAAAAATGTTTTGAGGGGTATCCACATACAATTGAATAGACCTCAGGCTAAATTAATAACTGTTATGTCAGGGAAGATATTTGATATTGTTTTAGATTGTAGGAAAAAATCTAAAACATTTGGAAAATATTTTACTTTAAATATGTCGGCAAAAATAAATTCATCACTTTTTATACCAGAAGGTTTTGCCCATGGTTTTTGTAGTTTAAGTGAAAATACTATTTTGCATTATAAATGTTCAAATTATAGGGATAGAAATTCAGAATTGGGTATAATTTGGGATGATAAGAATTTAAAAATAAATTGGCCAGTCAAAAATCCAATTATTTCATCAAAAGATAATAAAAATATCTCTTTTGATGAATTTATAAAAAACAAAAAATTTCTTAAAGCTAAATGGTGAAATTTAAGCTTTTGCACTCCATACGATAATATTTTAATAACGTAACAATAATTATTTGATTTAATTTAATTTAAAATTGATTATGTTTCTTAATGTATGTGTGGTTTCGTAGTTTTTATTCAACCAGAAAAAAAATTCAATCAAAAGCTTTTAGTTGAACTTGGTAATGATATCATTCATAGAGGGCCTGACTCAGAGGGCTATATTAATGAAATAGGTATAGGTGGAGTCTTTAGAAGATTGTCAATAATAGATCCTACTAAAAAATCAGACCAACCTATGACTTCAGGAAAAATATCTATTTTTTTTAATGGCGAGATTTATAATTTTAAAGAACTTAAAGCTCAACTAATTTCTGAAAATGTAAATTTCATCTCTGAAGGTGATACAGAAGTCATTTTGAAAGGATATGAAAAATATGGAAAAGTTTTTTTTAAAAAACTAATAGGTATGTTTTCAATATTAATAGTTGATAGAGTATTAAATAAGGTATTAGCATTAAGAGATCCCTTAGGCATCAAACCTTTATACTTTTATAAAAATGATAAATTTATTGGTGTTTCAAGCGAAGTGAGGCCGCTTCTTAGGGCTTGCAATCCAGAAGTAGATGAGAATGCTCTAAAAGAACTAATAGTTTTTGGATGGGCTGCAGGAAAATTATCTAATTATAAAAATATTGATTTAATTCAGCAAGGGACTTCAATAGAAATTGATCTTAAAACTTCTGAGGTGAAAGAAGAGGTTTATGAAAATATTTTTAATTTTGAAAGGTCAGAAAATTTAGATATTTCAAATATTAAAGATTTACTTAATAAATCGATTGTAGATCACACAATGAGTGATGTTGGATATTGTTTACAGTTATCAGGTGGAGTCGACTCAAGTTATATCGCTGCTTTATGTTCAGAAAATTCTAGTAGGAAACTTAAATCTTTTTCAATAAGTGTGGAAGATGAAAATTTCAACGAGGAAAAATTTCAAAATTTAGTAATTGAAAAATTTAATTTGGATTATGAAAAAATTAATTTTAATGGTCAGAATTATGCGGAGGAACTTCCTGAAGCAATAAATTATATGGAGGGACCCACACCCCATGGGGGATGTGTAGCGCTTAAATATCTCAACAGAAAAATATCAAAATTTTCAAAAGTTGTTTTAACTGGTGAGGGTGCAGATGAATTATTCGGTGGTTATAATAGATACCAATTTTTAGAATATTTTAAGTATATAGAAATTGTAAAAAAATTCATACCTTCTTCAGTTATACCCAATATTTATCCTTTTAAGACATTAAAGAAATATTATAGAACAAGTCCTGCAATTTTTTCATCAGTCTATTTTGATTATGAAAATCTCTGGAAATCAATGCCAGATATTATTCCTTTACCAGGTCATAGAGATAAAATCTCAAATAAATTTAATGATTTTTATGACAAGTTAAGATCAGTAGATCAGTCCTCATATTTGTCGTCTTTATTAATTAGACAAGATAAAATGAGTATGGCTCATTCAGTTGAAGCAAGAGTTCCTTTTACACATTGCCCATTGTTTAATAAATTAAATAAGATGAACTTGAATGCTAATTTTTTTAAAAATGAGACAAAACCTATATTGAAAAAAATTGCAGTTCAAAAATTACCCCAAGAATTGGTTTACCGAAGAAAGGTTGGATTGCTATTCCCTTATGGAAAATGGCTATCTGATAAAGATGGTGCTGGTGCTTATTTAGATTATCTAGACGACAGTAAATCAAAAATAAAAAGCTATGTAGATAAAAATAGATTTAAAAAATTTTTATTTGAAGTAAAAAAAAATATCAACAAAAATCACAATGTGTTAAGAAAACTAATTGAAATTGAGCTTTGGCTTAGAACAATTAAGCGACCAAAAGGAGAAATATTAAATGGATGATT
The DNA here is from genome assembly GCA_902561015.1 of uncultured Pelagibacteraceae bacterium. Taxonomy (GTDB): domain Bacteria; phylum Pseudomonadota; class Alphaproteobacteria; order Pelagibacterales; family Pelagibacteraceae; genus Pelagibacter. The sequence goes on along the minus strand of CACENB010000016.1, from coordinate 7,293 downwards.
TTTTGTCAGTTCATTTTAAAATTTTCCTAACTAATAGGATTACCAACAAATATAATTTCAAAAGCAATAAACAAAAACAAAAAATAAAAGATTGGTGCTTGATAAACTTTTTTAATGGTATAAAACCTAAGTTTTACTAAGGGCCTGTAGCTCAGTTGGTTAGAGCAGTACACTCATAATGTATTGGTCCCAGGTTCGAGTCCTGGCGGGCCCACCAAAACGTTAAGTATTTACAATAACAATCTTTACATTCCTATCTTCAACACTCAAAAAGACTCTATCAAAAAAGTAAGCAATTGTGTAACAAAAATAAAATCATTGTAGTTCAAATTGAGTCCAAATGTTCGGCCGCTGTTGCGGCCTCACGTGACCTCCAAGAGAGGTCCCATTGAGAGTCTAAAATACGTTTAGTTAAAAAGGGGGACCCATACAGAGTCAAAACTAGGTACTTATAGTTAAGGTTATAGTGTTTGATCTAGACGTTTGTAATTAACATTTTGAAAAATTTTATTTCAAAATTTTTGAGATATCGACTGAAAGAATCCCAGGTAATCCTTTATTCTTTTCTGCGTCGCTTCTTGCTTTATCTGCAAATACTTTTTTTCCTAATGCGTCTAGTGCAGGATCAGCTTCAGGTTTTTTAAAAAACTCTACGTCTATAATTGGAGTAGGGATTTCAGGTAAAGGCATACGTGCAGCCTTTTTAACAACTGGTTTTTTCTTACCTAAATTATTAGCAATTTTAGTAAATGGTTTATCATTTTTAGGATCGTAACCATAAGCTCTACTATTGGCTAAACGTTTCTTAACTCCGTCAATCATCTTACCTCTTTCATACATATTAGGTTTAGCTCTACCTAGAGCTGCCAGGTTTTTATCTTCTGCAGCAATAGCTTTATCAAAATCCTTTCCTAGCTTTACGTCATCATAAGTTTCAGAATAATATTTGATCCGTCTTAAAATATTTGGATCTTTGTTTATTTCCTCTTCTTTGATATCTCGTTCAGCTCTTATTGTTCCTTTTGATCCGTCATAGATATAATCATCAGGCTTTTTGGGATCTTTACGTCTAGTTAAATATTTCATCATTTGGTTATATTCATTAATTTTCATTGTGTTTAATCATCTCCTGCAGCTCTTCTTCTGTAACTGCTTCGTGTGGGTTTATTGCTTTTAAACGTCTAGTTAGATATCTGACTTTCCATTTTTCGTGAAATACATCTTGTTCTAAACGCATTATTAATCGTTGAGATTCCATTAACAGATCATAGTTTTTGGCTAACTTCTTAACAGCAAATCCTAAATCTCTTAACGCAGATTTCATCTGTTTATCACTCATTGCTTCCGTTAGTTTTTCCATTTTTTTTCCTTTGCTCTTCATTGTGTTTTTGTTTCCTCTCAACCAAATCTTTTCCTTTAGGTGTTAAAATATGTTCGTAGTCCAATAACATCTTATTCATTGCTTCCTCTAATTCCTCCGAGGACATTGAATCATAATCAGGACCATTTTTATTTTTAATGATCTGTCGGTCTATGTAGTAACCTGCAACCTTACCTCTTAATTCTTCTGCACGTAAAGCAACTCCAACCATTTTATTTTGTTCTGCAAGCTGACCTAAATAATGTAATCGTGCCATATGCTTATCAGGATCAATATTGTTTTTTAATCTAAAGTCCTCCTGCAGCTTACCTATGTAATTAACTACGTGAGGGGATATTCTAGGGTTTAATAATTCATAAGCTCTCTGATATGCACTATCAGCAGAATAACCTGCTTTGATAGCGCATTCAGTATTTGATAAACTTTGATTCCCATATTTAGCCTCCACGTAATAACGTGCAAACTTCTTTTGCAAATCCGTTAATGGTTTATCAACTATGTTCATTTAATAGTTACCACTATGTTTGTCTTCTTCGTCATATAGTCCCTCCTGTACTAATATTTTTATTGTTTTATAAACGTTGGCCTTACTCATTCCCTCTTTCTTGTTATCAATTATTTGTGCAGGTAATTTTCCTGCTTTTAATTGATTCCATATTTTACGTTGAGTCTTCGTAAGTTTAGGAAATAATAACCAAGAACCATTTGACCTGTTGATTATTGCTGTACGTTCTTTTGAATGGGTGGTGTTCATATGTTCCCTCCATTTCAAAAAAGAGATAGTCATTTGAGTATGATTATCTTCGTAGTCCTCAACAGATTCTTTTTCGTCAGGTGTTGTAAGTTTCATATCAATATCAATTGAACGTTCTTTGATGTTTGATCCTGAAGCTGTTGCACCCTCTTTTGTTGGGTGGTGTAAAAATGTAACGTGATAACCTCTGTTACGTAATTTACTTAACCAATGCATAAGCTCAATCCAATCAGCACCCTCCTTTTCCTGCATAATAGTTAGAGCTGTGATGTTGTCTAAATAGATGACAGGTTTTATTCCTGTAATCTTTTCTATCTTTTGAGCTGTTATCTCTACGTTGAGTCTTCCTATTTCTTTTGTCAAAGATTCAAAATGCATATGATCTTGAATTGCTAACGTTGCAAAGAAAATGAAATTCATATTCAATTCTCTGTCAGCCATTTCGTATGCGTCCTGGATATCAAATATTCTTTTCTTAATACTTGCAGAGTCCATTTCGCCCTCTACGTATAGAACAGGTGTTTTATGTCCGTTGTGTTTATACTTTAGGAAATCGTAACCACTAGCAACTGCTGCTGCTTCGTGAAGACAATATAAAGTTTTACCTGTACCTGCTTTTGCAAAAACTTGACGTATCTGTCCTTTAGCAACTATCGGATTTAACAAGTATTCAGGTTCAGGAAAATCCTTAACAACAAACTGATGTCCATTAAGAATATTTAAACCTGTTGCAACTTTCTTTTCCTCTACGTTTAGTTTTTTTATTTCATCAAAACCTTTGAGGTTTGTATTTAAGAAATCAGATAACTCTTTTATCGAATAGCATTCTTTGCCATTTTCATAGTTATTCTGCTGTCTTTCAATGCAAGAGAGTCGATTTTTAACTTCATCATCATTTGTTAGATCGCACAATTTCTCTACGTATTTCAGCCTCATATCCATTGGGATATCGGTTTGACTAGCCAATGCACCACCAAGCCTAAAATAAAAATGGTTACGTTGATCTATGTCGATTGTGTGTTTTAACAATTCTGAAAAAGCTACAATCATTCTCAAATCTTTATCGATTGCTGCAGGATCGAGAACCGCAGGCTCAACGTTATCGATAATGACTCTATCAACACCTGCAATAATAGTTTGTGTGCCTGCAAGTGTTTCAACAATTGTTTCGCCTTTCTTTGCTGCTTTAGGATAATTGTAAGATTTAAACTTTACGTCTTCAGGTAACTTGTAAATCTTATGTGTTGCTACAACAGCACCATTAACTTTTTTTCCAATGGTTAATGTTCGAGGTAAGAGATCGATAAACTTATTTGCTCTCAAACTCTTATCATCAAAATCGATATCGTATATTCCTGATTCTTTGTGGAATGCACCTAATCTATTTGCGTCTAGCAGCTCTTGATCTGTCCAATCAGCTGACCAAGAACCATTTTTAACAACAGGGGATTTATCCTTTATGTCATTTGTTTTATTTACAGGAGTAAGAACTAACCCATAATTTTTAAACTTTTGTATATTTTCATTAGTAATCATTGGTCCTCCTAATCCTTTAACTTTTCTAATAATTGAGCTTTACGTATTCGAGATATGTAATCTGTTAATGATTCATCAGGCATTACATCAATTCCTTTTTCGTAAGAATCAATTAAGTCCTCATATTTTTCAGCAACAGATCCACCACTATTGAGCTCTATACGTTTGAGCTCATCTATTGGTTTATTCTTTAGCCAATCAGAGAAACTTTGACCTTTTGATTTCTCTTTCTCATACATATCTTTTAATGTTTGAAGCAGGTCCTGCTGCACGTCGAACTCAATCTTTTCCATATCAGCAAGTTTCATTAACTTATCTTTTGTTATTTCTTTTCCTGCACGTTCAACATTTCCACCCTGGGAATAAACGTTATACGTTGGATCTTTGATTATTCTTTTCATCAGTTTGCCTCCTTGAACGTTGCGTCCTGGCAATCCTGACAAAGACCTGAAATTAAATACTCTGTACGACTAGTTTTATCTCTAAACTTTTCGATATCACATTCGCACCAACTGCATTTATTTTCGTTGATAGATTTTCTTAACTCTCTACGTAGCTTTGTAAGTTTCGTTAAGATTGATGATGTTGTGACTTTCTTATTTTCTTGAAAGTCCTGGTAAAGCTCTTCATTTAGAGCTCTGATTCTTGAGGTCATTAGACAACTCCTTTAACTAAAAATGGGCTCAAATTAATCTAGGAAAGATCAACGTAAGCCCATTCGTTAAAAGTGTTATTACTAATGATGTAGATTCTATAAACCTGAAATGGTTTTAATTCAATGTCATTAGTAAAAAACTTTTTCCTAGAAAAAATTTGATGTTATTTGTGTGGAGTGTCTTTTCTGACCTCGCATAAATTTTAAAGATTTATGAAACTTGTATGAAATGACTTATGCATATTTTTAAGTATAGGATCAAGAACATTGTTCACTGAAATATAAATTTAATATTGAGTCCAATATGCGTGATTTTAGAGTCTTTTACGGAAATTTACGGATCGTGGAACTATGAAAAGGGGGTGACTCGTAGGGCTCTTTTTGAGTCTCGGTAGTCCTTATCTATACATACGAGACTATGAGACTAATAATAATTATTATTAAAATCTCAAAGTCTCAAATACGTAAAGATAAACAAACTGAACTAGCCGAGTTTGTGAACTATATCCTCTGCTTTGATGTTGGCATAAACCTTTAGCAGTGTTCGAGGTTCCAAATGTCCACTGATAACCTGGGCCTCTGGTACTGATAGATTCTTATCTGTAAATAACCTGCAAATACTTTCGTGTCTTAAATCGTGAAAATGTGCGTCTTCGATCTCATAATATTTCATCAATCGTTTCCACATCATTAAGATAGCATTAGCACTTTTACGTATAGGTAAGTTTTCTCGAAGCAGCTGCTGCGCTCTCTTTGTTAAAGGTATTGTTCGAGGTTTTACTTTTGCCTTAACAACTTTCAACATATTGCCTGTCCAATGTTCAGGTTTAATGTTTGCTATTTCTGATCTACGTAAAGCTGTCTCTAGCGCAAGCTCAATAATAAACTTCATTTGTGGATCTGCTCTATTTCCACGAAGCAACTTGTGCAGCTCTTCTTTAGTAAATCTTCTATCCCTCGGTTCAGGATTAACAGGACGTCTAATATTCAAAACAGGATTATCAACATTGTAACCCCATTCTTTTAAAGCGATTGAGTACATATGAGATATGATCGCTAAACGTCTATTAACTGAACTTGATTTAAGAGACTTTAAAGCTCTGTCTCTGTAACTTGCTATCATTGCAGAATCAATTTTATTAATTGGAAAATTAATAAAACCCTCGGTTAATATGTATTTAACTAACCTTGATTCCATATCTTTAGAACGTTTAGATACAATTATTTCGTCCCTGTATCTTTCTAAACATTCTTTGAACGTAGGATATTTTATTTTTTTAAGATTATGCAGGTCCCTTTGAATATCTAATTCAACCTGCTTTGACCAAGCAACAGCATCAGATTTCATTGTAAAACTTTGTGTACGTTGAGGATATCCAACCACTCGTACTATGCTTTGCCATTTGTTATTATGCTTTCGAATTGTCGCCATTTTTTATCCTTTCTAGTTAGCGAGTGTGTTCGAAATTGTGTAAATGAAATTGCTATTATTAAATTAGTTAGATACTATAACGTTAAAATGGGTTCACGCAGTACACTCATAATGTATTGGTCCCAGGTTCGAGTCCTGGCGGGCCCACCAAAATCAGTAAAATTAATTTGTAGAAAATTTTTCTAAACTTTCAAATAGGGAGTCAATATTTCCATCATTAGAGTTCAGAATTGAGGCAAATTCTTCTTTTTGAGTTCTGGCCAAACTTAATCCCTCTATTATGAGATCTCTTATTAATGGATTATCTTTATCTTTTGTATAAATTCTCCAGTCAATTTTCACCTCAGGTCTTTCGGCAGTTCCTTTTAAAACACTATTTACAATAGTGTAGTTCTCACTCAAAACCTTTTTTGACAAAACATCAATTTCTGGGTTTGTATACTCTGACAATCTACTAGAAAAACTTTTTAAAAAATAATCTTCAAATAATTTAAAATACTGAATTTTTTGTTCGTCATTTAAGTTTTTTCTAGCTGAACCAAGAGAATAAAACCCTACACCTTTTATATCGACTGTTTCTTTAGCTATTACTTTCAATTCTTTGATTTTTTCCTCTTGTGAAATGTTTTTAGTTAATATTTCTGACGCTCTATTAACTGTAGATTGGACAAAGACATCAGGTTCAACTGCAAAAACTTTAAACAAACTAAAATTTAAAATTAATAAAATAAAAAAAATTTTTTTCATCTCTAAAATATTAACTAAGTTCTTAATTATTATCTATTTCTTCCCAGTCTTCCTCATTTTTGTAGAAAATCTCAATATTACCTTTTCTTATATTACTAATTTTATTTTCTCTATCTTGTAAATATAAACTTTTCACCGAAGCGTAAAAGTCAATAGAGTTTATTTCCAAATTATCAAAAGACTCAATATTATTTGATCTAAAGTCAATACCTTCTACCGCTTTAGTTGCCATATAAAAAGTCTCATTTAAATATTCATTATTACCATGCATTGAAGCATTATAATAAGGATCACCTCCAAGTACATTCAAGAAAGATCCGGTTGTATCTCTTAAAGTTGAGGGCCCTAACACTGGCAAAACAACATAGCAGCCTGGACCGACTCCCCAAGTAGCTAAAGTTTGACCATAATCTTCCTTCTCATATTTTGGAAAACCAATTTTATTTGCAACATCAATAGTTCCCAATATTCCAACAGTTGAGTTCACAGCAAGTCTTGCAGTATTAATGATTGCTAATTTAATATCACCCTGCAAAATATTATTTGGTATTGTGACCAAACTCGACAGATTTGTAACAAAGTTGTGAGTACCTTTTTGAACAGGATCTGGCAAATTTCTATAACCCTCGGCAAGTGGTTTAATTATAGCTTTATCTAAACCTTGATTGAAGGCAAAAGTTGCTCTATTTAAATTCTCGAAACAATCTTTTACTTTTTTTGGTTGCTTATCTAAATTTAATTCACCATCAGATCCAGCATACGCGTTCAAGCTCAATAAAAAAAATGAT
>CACENB010000015.1 GCA_902561015.1 uncultured Pelagibacteraceae bacterium | reverse complement strand
TCCAATTGTATCGTTTAAATTATTTTTAACTGCGTACCAAAATCTATCATAATGTGATTTATCTCTTATAGGGGGATTCATTTGAGCATATGTACCAAGCTTGTCATAACAGTCTGGAGCATAAATAGTTAAATGTTGGGGAGTAATTTCAAAAGTAATGTTTCCTTTATGTTGAGATAAAAAATCAATTTCTTGCTTTGTTGATATATGAAGTACATGGGCTTTTTTGTTGTATTTTTTTGCAATTCTAACAATTCTTCTTGTTGATGACATGGCACATTCCTCGCTTCTCCAAACTGGATGTGTATGTACATCTCCATTTTTAATTAATTTCTTATTTACCTCTAAAATTGACTCATCCTCTGAATGAACTGCTACAACTTTTGAGCTATTTTGAAAAACTTTATCAATATCTTTTTCATCAGCTACTAAAAGATTTCCAGTCGACGAACCAGCAAATAGTTTTATACCACAGCACCCTTCTAAATTTTTTAATTCTGCTAATTGGTTGACATTGTCAGCAGTTGCTCCAAAATAAAAAGCGTAATTGCAGTACATTCTATTTTTTGCAAGATCTAACTTTCTTTGAAATTCTTTTATGTTTGATGTTGGAGGGTTGGTATTCGGCATTTCAAAAACAGCTGTTATACCGCCTGCAACCGCGGCCCTACTTCCTGAATTTAGATCCTCAGTATCAGTTGAACCCGGTTCTCTAAAATGTGTTTGGGTATCTATGCAACCAGGTAAAACAGTTTGGTTTTTTGCATCATATGATTCTTTTGCGTCTTCAGAAATATCGCCAATCTTTAAAATTTTACCATCTTTTACCGCAATATCCTTATTTTCTAATTGTCCGTTGATATAACATTGTCCATTTTTGATTATTAGATCTAACATTTATGAAAAAAGTTATTATATTAAAAATAGCTATCAATCAAACATGAATAACAGTGTTTTTATATTAAAAGACAGATCCATACTCTACGTTAATGGCTTAGATGCTAAAAATTTTCTTCAAAATTTAATAAGTAATGACATCAATAAAGTAAATGATAGTTCTAGTTGTTTTGCGTCTTTATTAACACCTCAGGGTAAATTTCTTTATGAATTTATAATTGTAAAACATAAATTAGGTTTTTTTATTGATTGTGAAAAATCTCAATCAGAGGCAATATTTAAACAACTAAACATGTATAAACTCAGATCAAAAGTGGAGATATTAGATTTAAGTAATGAATTCGTTGTAGCAAGTTTTAATTACGAAAAATATTTATCGATTGAAGGATCAAAAGACATATTGGGTTTTACTTTTAAATATAGGGAAGATCCTATCATTCTAGATCCTAGAAATAAAAATTTAGGTGCACGTTTAATAATCAACTTAGAAAAGCTTTACTTATCATTAAAAAAACTTGATTTAAAAGATGATAATATTGAAAAATATTACTCTCAGAGTCATAAATTAGGAGTTGTTCCGAAATATTTAAATAAGCTAGAAAATAAATTATTTGGTATTGAGTGTAATTATGCTGAACTTAACGGAATTGATTTTAAAAAAGGATGTTTTGTAGGTCAGGAGAATACAGCACGAATAAATTTAAAAAACAAACTATCAAAAAGATTATTGCCTATTGAAATAATTGAGGGAAATTTATCAGAAGATGAAAAAATTGTTAATAATGATGTAGAGATTGGTAAAGTATTAATTAATGAAAATTACCCTTTTGCCTTAATAAAGTTTTTAGATAAAAATTTTGACAAAAATCAAGTTTTCAAAAGTAAAAATGGAACCTTTAAAATTTTAGTACCTGAATGGTTAAGTCTTAATAATTAATTTACACTTAATAATTTGATAAACAGCCCATAATCGGGATCTTTGTCAAAAAGTTCATAATGACTATCTAAATTGATTTGAAAATTATCTAATTCCTTATTATGAGATAGTTTCGCTAAAGAGTCTTGAAATGTCATTGAGTAAAGTGATCTTTGTGAATTTTTATAATCAAGCGCTATCACAAAATTATCATTTTTACTGTCTTTAGCCTGATCCCTAGTATATTTTGTCATCAAAGTTAAACCGTTATTAGAAATTAAATCAAATCCAATTCCACCAATTATATTATGTGTAGCATTATTTATATTTTTAAAAGTATAAGCACTACCATCTGACTCGTATGAAAATTTTTGCTGAGATGACGGACTCATATCAGCATAATATTCAAAATCAAAATATGGTATCAAACTTCCAACTTTTAATTCATAAGTGTTGTCCAAACTTGCACCTATTGAGGAAGTAAAATTTCCAATATACTGATCTTCAAATTTTAAATTCAATCCAGCTGCTCCTGTTTCTGTATATTCACCAAAATGTGTTATCCCATAATTTATTTTTATTTTTGGAGTAAAATTCAATTTATTTTTTGAAAAAGTATCTCTTAAACTTAAGGATCCATATAATTGCTCGCCATATCTTTCGCCGTCAGTTGATGTTGAACCGCTATTATTTAATAAATCAGAATTTATAAAACTTAATCCTAATAAGTGATCTGTAAATCTCTCTCCTCCTTTTGGTTTGCTCTCATAAAAAGTTAAACTAAATGAACTCATATCAAGCGCACTTCCAAGATCCCCCACATCAACATCGTCACTACCAAATCTTAATGCTATTCCTCTCATAATATTATCTTCACTTCTTTTGTCGGCTCCAAAAGTAATTGCTGAAGTATTAATATCTTTTGAGGAAGAATTAGAAGTATCTCCAATTTTACCAATACTAATTGTACCTTCGCTCCAAAAAGACCAGCTAGAATTTTGATTTAAATCGGAGGAATTATTATTAGAAAAATAAAGAGGAATTAATTCCTCTGTAAGAGAATTTAAAATTTCATTATTAAATTGGAACTTAATATTTTGGTTTGTTAAATTTAATCTATTGGTGTTACGTCTTAACCATTCCATACGATTTAATACTGGATAGGTTGTATGTTGAATTAATTTTTTTGCTGCCTCTGATTGGGATTCTGCCGATGCAACATCATCTTTATTTGCTGTTGGATCAATACATTTAACTACCCCGAAACCGCATGATAGATTATATTCGTGTACATCAGATAGTTTATCTGTGTCATAATCCATAATAAACATTTTGGATCCATCAGTGTTAAACGTTATACCCCATACCTGAGTAAGTTCTTCAGACGTATTATATGAACCTACATAAGTAACGGTACCAGCTAAATTAAACGGAGTAGATAAAGAATACTCATTTATTGTATCTCCTTCACCAGTTGTTATATACATTTTGGATCCATCAGAACTAAATTTTATACCCCGAACATCACCACCATTAGCAATTAAACCACCACCACTTGGTGAAAAATTTTTTACTAAAGTTTCGTTAGATAAATCATACGGGCTTGAAAGTGAATATTGAAAGACATGCCCATTACTTGCTCTATCAAGGAGATAGATATTTTTACCGTCATTACTAAAAGTTATTGCTCTTAAATTTGGAGAGCTATCTAAAGTGAAACTTTTGTTACCTTGGCTTACACAAGTTGAAATATCATAAGCAGTTGTTAATGAGTATATTTCTACATCATCGTCTGCCATGTCAGTTAAAAAAAATTTTGTTCCATCAGAGTTAAATTCGATATTAGTGCCATCTAATGCCTCACCTCCGATATTACAAAAGGAGTTAGTTAAAAAAGTTGCTTCTGAAATATCAAAAGGAGTACTTAATGTATATTGGATCACTCTATTAGCAGAAAAACCAGCAATGAACATTCTGGTACCATCCGGGTTAAAAGTTATACCTGAGGGTGAGTTCTGGCCTTTGTCACTATTTTTTGGAACATCGATATCGTCAACAAATGACGAAACTGCTCCAAAAGCTTTAAAGCTCGTAAGAAAAAAGATAAATAATAAACTTATAAATTTTAGCAATTTCACGAGCTATTTTTAAACCAAAAAAATATTTTATGCATCTAGGAATATAGATGATTGATGTTGAAAAAGTTACATTTGGTGCGGCCAGAGAGACTCGAACTCTCATGGACTTGGTCCACACGGCCCTCAACCGTGCCTGTCTACCAATTTCAGCATGGCCGCAAATATGACCCACATTAAATCAATGACAAGCAGGTTTCAAATTGATAAATTTTTATTATGGAATTTAACCAAGAAGTAAAGCAAACAACAGACCCTATTTACAAAAAAATATCTAAGGTAATGCCTGAAATAGAATGGTCTGTGCACGCGCCTTATATTCACAAAATTAATAAACTTAAAAAAGAAAAAAATGCAGTTATTCTTGCTCATAACTATCAAACTCCAGAAATTTACCACGGCATAGCAGATTTTTCGGCTGACTCTCTTGCATTAGCTGTTGAAGCATCAAAAACTTCTGCAGATATAATTGTTATGGCGGGTGTTCACTTTATGGCTGAAACTGCAAAGTTAATGAGCCCAAACAAAAAAGTTTTGTTACCAGACATGAAAGCAGGATGCTCATTATCTTCTTCAATTACTGGTAAAGATGTAAGATTACTCAAAGAAAAATATCCAGGTGTACCTGTTGTTTCTTATGTAAACACATCTGCGGATGTTAAGGCTGAGACAGATGTATGTTGCACATCTGCCAATGCAGTTAAAATTGTAAAATCGCTAGGTGTTAAAAAAGTTATTTTTCTTCCTGATGATTATTTGGCAAAATATGTTGCTTCACAAACAGATGTTGAAATAATTTCGTGGAAAGGAATTTGTATTGTGCATGATCAGTTTAATGAGAAGGAAATTATCAACATTCGAAAAAATAATCCAGGGATAAAAATTATTGCACATCCAGAATGTCCTCCTGAAGTAATTAAAGCAAGTGATTTTGCAGGATCAACATCTGGCATGATTAATTATGTGAAAGATAACCAGCCTAAAAAAGTAATGATGGTTACTGAATGTTCTATGAGTGATAATATTCAAGTCGAGAATCCAAATGTAGAGTTTATAAGACCATGCAATATGTGTCCTCATATGAAAAAAATAACTCTACCAAAAATACTTGACTGCTTAGAAAATGAAACTGGTGAAATTATTATGAATGAAGAGACAATCAATAAAGCTAGATTGTCTGTAGAAAAAATGGTTGCTATCGGTAGATAACTTTTTGTGTCTCGAATAAAACTAAGTGAAAATTTTATAAAAAATACTGTCAAGCTTGCACTAAATGAAGATTTGTATCCCTCGGGAGATATTACCTCAAGTCTTGTAAAAAATAACAAAACAATCAGAGCAAAATTAATAGCTAATGAAGATGCAATTATTGGAGGGGTATTATTTGCAAAAAGCGCATTTTCTCTTGTTGATAAAAAAATAAAATTTATTTTGAAAAAAAAAGATGGAACTTTTATTAAAAAGAGGTCATTGGTAGCAACAATTCAAGGTAATGCTCAAAACATATTGATTGCAGAAAGAGTGGCTTTAAATTTTTTATCTCATATTTCAGGTATTGCGACAAAAACAAATAAGTTTGTTAAACTAGTAGGAAAAAAATGTAAGATATGTTGTACAAGAAAAACTATTCCAAATTTAAGAGTTATTCAAAAATATGCTGTCAAAATAGGTGGTGGAACTAATCATAGATTTAATCTTAGTGATGAGTTTCTTATTAAAGATAATCATGTTGAAAGTTCAAATATTAAAGAATTAGTTTCATCAGCTATTAAAAATAAAAAAGGAAAAAAAATTACTGTTGAGGTGGATAATCTCAATCAACTTAAACAAATTATTGGTTTAAAATTTGATAGGGTTTTATTTGATAATATGAGTAATAAAAACTTAAAACTTGGAGTGAAACTTGCAAAAAAAAATTATGAAACTGAAGCTTCTGGAAACATTAGTCTTAAAACAATTAAATCTGTTGCAAAAACTGGGGTCAACAGGATTTCTGTTGGTAGTATAACGCACAGCGCTCCAGCAATAGATTTTAAGCTTGAAATTTAATTGATAAATTTTGTCAAGTCTGGCTTAAAATAGTTTGGCCCTTTCATTACTTTGCCATGCTCATTATAAATTGGTTTTCCATTATCATCTAATTTACTCATATTTGAGTTTTGGACCTCTTCAAAACACTTATCTAAATTAATACCAAATGCATGACCTGCACCGTAAGTGACGTAAAGTATATCTGTCAACGCATCTGCAACCTCTAATAAATCTTTATTATTCATTGCTTCTGTGAGTTCGTTCAATTCTTCTTTTATTAGGTCTAGTCTTAATTTGTTGATTTTATCTGTGCTAAATGAGGGTTTATCTTTAACTTCTTGTCCAAAAGTTTTCATGAAAACTCCAACCTTACTAAAATTTGACATAATGCTCCTGTAAGTTTTTTAAAAATAATGTATATTCATAATAATTTATTAATTACTAATTAATCAATGAAATTAAGAAAAGAATTTGACAGTATAGGATCTATTAATGTTCCTAATGATAAATATTGGGGCGCATCGACTCAGAGATCAAAAAAATATTTTGATATTGGCGAATTTCTAGTAAGGCCAACGCTAATTAAATCAATAGCTATTATTAAAAAAGCAGCTGCAACAGTTCATGCAAAAGAAAAGCAAATTTCACCAAATATTTCAAAAGCAATTATAAAGGCATCAAATGAGGTAATTGCAGGAAAATTAAATGATCATTTTCCACTTAAAGTTTGGCAAACAGGTTCTGGTACTCAAACAAACATGAATGTAAATGAGGTGATTGCGAATAGAGCTATAGAAATCCTAGGAGGTAAAAAAGGTTCAAAAAAACCTGTACATCCAAATGATCATGTTAATAAATCTCAGTCAACTAATGATGTTTTTCCAACTGCTATGCATATTGCAATAGCCGTTGAAACCAAAAAAAAATTATTACCAGCATTAGAATTATTGAATAAAGATTTAAAAAAGAAAGCTTCTGAGTTCAAGAGAATAATTAAAGTTGGAAGAACTCACTTGCAAGATGCAACTCCTCTGTCACTGGGGCAAGAATTTTCTGGCTACCAGTCACAACTAAAGGATTGTATCTCAAGAATAAGAAATGCACTAAATGAAATTTATTTCTTAGCTCAAGGTGGAACTGCCGTTGGAACAGGTATTAATAGCAGAAGAGGTTTTGATAAAAAAATAATTAATCAAATTAAAAAAATTACAAAAATTCCTTTTAAACCAACTAAAAATAAATTTGCAGCATTAGCTGCTCACGATGAAATAGTGAATTTTTCCGGAACACTAAACACTACAGCAGTATGTTTAATGAAGATTGCTAATGATATTAGATTTTTAGGCTCTGGTCCAAGAGCTGGATATGGGGAATTAATCTTACCAGCCAACGAACCAGGCTCATCAATAATGCCAGGGAAAGTAAACCCTACCCAATCAGAAGCAGTAACAATGGTTTGTGTTAAAGTTATCGGCAATCATAACGGTATTACTATGGCTGGATCGCATGGTCATTTTGAATTGAATGTATTTAAACCTTTAATCGCCCACAATATTCTTCAATCGATTGATTTGTTATCTGATAGCTCAAAAAATTTTGCATTGTATTGTATTAAAGGAATAAAGGCTGATAAGGATAAAATTAAATATTATCTTGAAAATTCTCTTATGTTAGTCACTGCACTAGCTCCTAAAATTGGTTATGATAAAGCCGCAAAAATTGCAAAATCTGCATTAAAAAACAAAACAACATTAAAGTTAGAAGCTTTGAAATCTGGTTTAATCAACGAAAAAGAATATGATAAAATTGTTGATCCAAAAAAAATGATTTATCCTACGTAATTACTGAAAAAATTATTTATAAAATTTTTGAAAGAAATTTTATTAAAAAATTTTTTCTCAGTTAAATTAAAGTCATCAAGAAATTGATTAAGATTATCATTAGTTTTGCTATCAATTTTTACATTATCAAAATTAAATTTGTTTTTATTAAAATTATAAACAAAATCTAATTCAAGTTTATTTATTTTTTTTCGATGAATTTTCTTTATTTGAAATGATTTATAAAAATTATCAATATTGTTTGCATCTATAATAAGTTTACCAATTAAAAAAATCTCGTTTTGGTCGTAGTTTAATAACCCCTCTTTCAAATTAATCTTGAGATCATCCTTCCACATTATACTAGATTTTGAAAAAGCTATCTTTCCTTGATCTAAATTAAGTTTTAATTTTAAATTATTTAAATAATCTATGTTCGTAATATTCTTAGCATTTAAATCAATATTTACATTTAAATTATCATTGTTAAAAATTTGTGATTTGAATAATTCTACAAGTATAGAGTCGTTTTTTAAAATATCTTTTGCACTTATCCCTTCATAATTAATTGTTGCCTCTAAATAAAAAGGTTTAAAATCAAAATATCCATTGAACTTTTTATTATCAGTTGATGAAAAATTGAAAGAGTTTTTACTAATTTCATAAAGGAGAGACTCACTATTGTTAACAAATAATAAATCTAACTCACCTTTTTTTGATGGATTCTCATAATTTATATTACTTTCAACATTTAATCTAATTTTTTTTGAATTAAACTTTATTGAAAAATTTTTTTGAAATTTATTATTTTTTAGATTTATAGTGTAAGGGATATTAAAAATTTCATTTTTTGAAACTAAAACATTTTCTAAATTATAAGAGTCGAAATAAAATTTACTATTATCTATTTTATTTAAAAATAACAACTCTCCATTTGAATCTTTAAAAAATATATTACTTTTTTTAAAGATTATTTGGTTTTCGTTTGGTTCCATTTTGAGTAGTTTTTCAAAGAAAAATAAATCTTTTTTATTTAAATTAAAATCTGTTTTGTTTAAAATTAAATCATTAATCTCTAAGTTGTCTATTGAAAATAAATTTCCAAAATCTATAAAAGCTTTAAAATTTTCAACTAATCCTATTTCTCTTTCATCGTTTAAGATTGATAAATTTTTACTGGTGAAGTGAGGTTTTGGAATAAGACCATACCTTATTTTTTCATTAAATTTTATATCAATATTATATTTCTTAAAAATTTGATTCTTTATTTCAACTTGGGCTATATCTTTATTATACAAAGTCGGTAACAAAAAATAGCTCAGTGTCAAAATAAAGACTGCTGATAAACCGAAAAAAACTCTATTATTCGCAAGAAAGTTGTTTTTTTTGGAATATGTTTTAAATAAATTTAACTTACTAAAATATCTTTCTAATAGGATATTAATTGATACAAGTCTTTGCTTAAGTTTTTTAGAAATTAAATTTATTTTATTCATTATTTTTTGACCAACTTATAATAAATTATATTATATGGTAAACTCTGATTATTTAAAAAATCTTAACAAAGCTCAAAAAGAGGCGGTAACTCATCTCGATGGGCCTTTGTTAATTGTTGCAGGTGCTGGATCAGGCAAGACTAGAGTGCTTACAGCAAGAATTGCTAACATAATTAAGGAAAAAAAAGCTTTTCCAAACCAAATACTAGCGGTAACTTTTACTAATAAAGCAGCTAAAGAGATGCAAACTAGAGTAAGCAATATTATTGGATCTACTGCTGTTGGACTATCTTGGCTAGGCACTTTCCACTCAATCTGCGCGAAATTATTGAGAAAACACGCTGCTGCAGTTAATCTTAATTCAAACTTTACTATTATTGACACAGATGACCAAACTAGGTTGATAAAAAATATTTGTAAAGCTGAAAATGTAGACGTTAAAAAATTATCTCCTAAATATATTTTAGCTATCATTGATAGATGGAAAAATAGAGGATTTTATTCTAACGAGGTAAATATTAATAAAAAAGATATCTATGAAAAAACAATTCTACCAATTTATAAAATTTATCAACAAAAACTTAACGATCTAAATTCATGTGATTTTGGTGACTTAATTTTACATTCATTAAAAATTTTAGAAACAAATGTTGATATTAGAGAAATTTACAAAAAAAACTTTAAATATATTTTGGTAGATGAATATCAAGATACAAATTTTGTTCAAAGTAAGTGGCTCAAACTACTAGTGGGAAATGATCAAAATATTTGTTGTGTTGGAGATGATGACCAATCTATTTACAGTTGGAGAGGAGCAGAAATAAAAAACTTTTTAGAATTTGACAAAAGCTATAAAAACACAAAAATTATTAGACTTGAACAAAATTACAGGTCTACACAAAATATTTTATCAGTAGCATCAAATTTAATTTCTAATAATGAAAATCGAGTGGGTAAAACTCTAGAAACAACTATGGAGGATGGTGATTTAGTTAATTTAAATTGTTTCAAAAGTGGTAGGGATGAAGCGATAGGAACCTCAGATGAAATAGAAAAAATTAAAAAAGATTATTCTTTCAACAATATTGCCATATTAGTAAGAGCAATTTTTCAAACCAGAGAGTTTGAGGAAAGATTTTTAAAAATAGGAATACCTTATAGAATACTTGGGGGAATAAAATTTTATGAAAGAGCCGAAATAAAAGACTGTGTTGCTTACCTTCGTTTAATATATCAAGAGAAGGATGATCTTGCATTTGAAAGAATAGTCAACAAACCAAAAAGATCAATAGGTGAAACAACAATCAAAGATATTCATAATTTTTCAAAAAATAATTCACTCTGTCTAGAAATATCTTCAAGAAAAATGATAGATCAAAACCTGATCAAACCAAAAGCAAAAATTGGCTTAACTACTTTCTTAGATTTAATAGATAAATGGAGACATGATTTTAAAGTGAAAAATATTAGTCATGTCAAGTTACTTCAACTAATACTTGATGAGTCAGGGTACTCTGCGATGCTTAAAGATAAAAAAGATTTAGAAAATGAAAATAGACTTGAAAATATAAAAGAACTTTTGAGTGCTATGAAAGAATTTGACAACCTTGAAAGTTTTTTAGAACATGTTGCATTGGCCACTTCAATTGATCAAAATTGGGATGGTGAAAAAATTAATATGATGACAATGCACGCGGCAAAAGGTTTGGAATTCGATGTAGTTTTTTTACCAGGGTGGGAGGAAGGTCTTTTTCCTCATCAAAAATCTATTGAAGAAAAAGGTCAAAACGGTTTAGAGGAAGAAAGAAGATTGGCCTATGTTGGAATAACTAGAGCAAAAAAAAAATTGTTTATTTCATTTTCTATGAATAGATTTTATCAAGGTGATTTGATTGATAGTATGGCATCAAGATTTATTAATGAACTCCCTGAAAAATTTATAGAAAAAAATTCTTTTTTTGATCAAGCTAAAGATGAGATGGAAGATTTTGAATTTAACCAAGATATAGATTTTGATGACAACGATAACATAAGAAGCCCAGGATGGATCAGATATCAGAAAAAACTAAAATGATTGAGGAAAGGTTAAAAATATTAAAACGAAAATTTAATACATATGGCATAGATGGATATGTAATACCCAAAAATGACGAATTTTTTTCAGAATTTTCTAACAAAGATAGACTAAAAACAATATCAAATTTTAGTGGTTCAGCAGGATATGCTGTGGTCTTAAAAAATAAAAATTACCTATTTGTTGATGGTAGATATTCTATTCAAGCTAAAATTGAAGCGGGTGACAACTTTAAAATCAAAAGTTTTGGTGAAATTATAAATTGTAAATTATTTAAGAATATTACTTTGGGCATAGATCCAAAAATATTTACAAATGAAGAGATAAATAAATTTTTTTTAAAATTTAACAAAATTAAAATTATTAACTCTAATTTAGTAGATGAAATTTACAGTGTATATCCTAAATACATAAAAACTTTTTATTCTTTAAAAGAAATAATAGCTGGAGAAAGCTACAAAAAAAAAATTGATAGGGTTTCCAGAATTCTAAAAAAAAAAAAAGCAGATTATTTGTTTGTTAGCGCTTCAGAAAATGTTGCATGGTTATTAAATATTAGAGGTCAGGATAATCCTAATAGTCCAATACCTAACTGTCATTTACTTTTAACTAAAGATAAAAAGTTCTTTTTTATTTGTGAAAAAAAAAAATTATTAAAGTTAATTAAAGAAAAGAAAGTTGCTCACAATCAAATAATAAATCCTGAAAAGATAAATAGTTTTTTAAGTAAAATTAAAATTGGTAAATTTATAATTGATAGTAAAACCTGTTCGATATTTTATAGAAATATAATAATTAAAAATCACAAAATTGTTAAAAAGGATGACCCTATATATCTTTTAAAATCAATAAAAAATAAATATGAAATTGATAATATTGTGAACACTCACATCGAAGATGGGATAGCTTTAACAAAGTTTCTTTATTGGATAAAAATATTAAATAAAAAAAAAATTACTGAAATTGACGCACAAAATAAGCTTGAAAGATTTAGAAAAAAAAGCAAAAAATATTTATTTCCAAGCTTTAATACAATTGCAGGTTCAGGAAAAAATGGAGCCATAATTCACTATAGAGCAACAAAAAAAAATACCAAAATAATTGATAAAAAAGATTTATTTTTATGTGACTCGGGTGGTCAATACAAGTATGGCACTACTGATGTTACAAGAACTATATGTTTCTCAAAACCCTCAAATTACATAAAAAATATTTTCACAAAAGTTTTAAAAGGACATATTGCCGTTGTCACATCAAATCTTAAGACTCACTATAATGGTAAATTGATTGATAAAAGAGCTAGAGCTTATTTATTAAAAAGTGGTCTTGATTACAATCATGGAACAGGTCATGGTGTAGGTTTTTTCTCCAACGTTCACGAGGGACCACAAGCAATTTCAAAATTTAATACCGTTAAGTTAAAGGAAGGTATGATTCTAAGTAATGAACCAGGATATTATAAAAAAGGAAAATTTGGTATAAGAATAGAAAATTTAATATATATAAAAAAAAATAAAAAAAAATTATCTTTTGTAAACCTAACGATGGCACCTATTGATAAAGATTTAATAAATTTTGACCAGCTTAACAAAGCAGAAAAAAATTATCTTTTTGATTATCACTTAAATATATATTTAAATCTATCTAATTATCTCAATAAAAAAGAAAAAAAATGGTTAGCTAGTTTTATTTAGCATTTTTATCCATTCAGCCTGAGACAATATTTTTACTTTCAAATCATTAGCTGCATCTATCTTTCTTTTTGTTGGTTTTTCTCCTGTTATTAAGTAATCTAATTTATTTGATACATTACTAATAATTGATCCAGAATTTTCCTCAATTAAAGACTTTGCTTCCGCTCTACTTATACCCTGGAGCTTACCTGTAATCATAAAAGTTTTGTTACTAAGTAAACCATTGCTTTTTACTAAAACAGCGTCTTTAACATTTATTAATTCACTTAATTCCGTCAATACTTTTAAATTTGTAATATTTGAAAAAAAACTTTTTATTGAACTAATTTGAGTTTCACCAATTCCGTCTATATTTATTAAATCATCAAATTTTTTTGTTTTAGATAATAAAAGAAAATTTTTTATTGAGAGTAAGTTTTTTGAAATTAGTTTTGCATTTTCTAAACCTATATGTCTTATCCCCAGAGAAAATATAAATTTTTCAAAGGGTATTATTTTTTTTGCATTTATTGAATATTTTAAATTAGAAACAGATTGTTTTCCCCATCCATCTAAATTTTCTATTACTGAATAATCTAATTTAAATATATCTTGAGGTAATCGAATTAAATTCAACTTCCAGAAGTTTTCTACAATTTTTTTACCAAACCCATCTATATTAAATGCTTCTTTAGAAACAAAATGTTTGATTTTCTCAATTGCTATTTTCTCGCATGCAAAACCCTCACTGGTACACCGTCTTACCGCATCCTCTTTTTTTGTAATAGAATTATATTCTTTAATTGTTTTTGATCCACACGAAGGACACTTCAATGGAAACACAAATTTTTTCGATTTATCGTTCCTCTGTTTTAAATCTACAGAAATTACATGTGGTATTACATCTCCAGCCCTTTCAATCAAAACAGTATCACCGACTCTTATATCTTTCCGTCTTATTTCCTCCTCATTGTGTAGCGTTGCGTTTGAGACCACAACTCCACCAATATTAATTGGTTTAATTTTAGCTACAGGAGTTAACGCACCTGTCCTACCAATTTGAATTTCAATGTTTTCAATTTTTGAAATTCCGTTATTTGCAGAAAATTTATGTGCAACAGCCCATCGAGGTGCATTGGCGATGTTACCAAGTCTTTTTTGCAACTTAAAATCATTAACCTTATAAACAACACCATCTATGTCAAAATTCAAGTTTCCTCTTTTATTTTCAATTTCTTCATAATTTTTAATAAGATTTTTAATACCTTTTATAGTTTTATTTAAAGGATTAGTTTTAAAACCCCATTCTTTGAGTTTTTTTAAAAATTCACTTTGTTTTGAAATTTCTAACCCTTTTTCGTAACCAAAAGTATAAGCAATAAATTTTAAAGGAATCTTTTTTGTTTCAAGAGGATTTTTCTGTCTTAAAGAACCTGATGCAGCATTTCGTGGATTAGCAAATTTGCTACTTAATTTTTTAAAATCTTCATTTTGTATGAATATTTCTCCTCTAATCTCTATATCATTTGGAAAATCTTTTGATGAAATTTTTTTTGGAATATCACTTATTGTTTTTAAATTTTCTGTGATATCCTCCCCCTCCTTACCATCTCCTCTAGATAAGCCAGTAACAAAATTTCCATTCGCATAGGACAAAGAAGCAGAAATTCCATCAATTTTTGGCTCTGCACTATACTCAATTTCTAAATTACCTTTTTGATTTAAATAATTCATAATTTTTTTTTCAAAATTATTCAGGTCATCTTGATCAAAAGCGTTCGCAAGTGAGAGCATTGGAACCCTATGAGAGACTTTTTTAAAATTTTTTGAGGGTTTAAAACCTACAGTCAAAGAGGGCGAATTTTCATCTTTGAGAAAAGAATATTCTTTCTCAAGTTCTAAGATATCTTTTTTAAGTGCATCGTATTTTCTATCATCAACTATTGGTTTATTATATTCATAATAAGATTGATTTAATTTTCTTAATTTTTGTATTTTTTTTTTGTACTCTTTTTCAATTTTTTTTTTTATCATCTTACTCGAAAAGTGCTTTAAACTTTTCTAAAAATTGTTTGTTTCGTTTTTTCATCTTTTTTAATCTATTCTTTTTTTTAATTTTATAATTCTTATCAAACAAACTATAAGTATTTTGATACCATTCTGATGATCCATAATTGTAACCAAGAAGCTTGGCATATTTTTCTGCTTCATCAATTAGACCAATTGTGTAATGAACTTCAACAAGCCTATGTAATGCTTCAGCAGTATAAATAGTTGTGTCATAATCATCTATCACTGTTCTGAAACGATTAATTGCGGATATCCATTTTTTTCTATCAAAATAATATCTGCCAACATACATTTCTTTTGAAGCTAAAATATCGTTAATCAAACTTATTTTGAATTCTGCGTCTAAAGCATATTCTGTATTGGGAAATTCTTTTAATATAAAATTAAATTTAATTTTTGCATTCTTGATTGATTGTAAATCTTTCTTTTCATCAACTATTTGCTCAAAAAAGCATACACCTATTAAGTAATGCGCATATGAAATATCTTTATGATAAGGATAGACCTTTATAAATCTTTCCAATTCGGCTATTGAGTCAGCATAATAATCTTGGGTGTAATATGAATAAGCTGCCATCAATGCAGACTTAGGAGCTAAATCAGATTGTGGAAACAGAGTTTCAACTTCATTAAATTTTTTGGCTGCATATAAGACATCGCCACCATCAAGTGCATCCTTGCCAATATCATAAGCCTCTAAAACTTGAAGTTCTAAACTTTTTTCTTTGATAACAGATTTTTCAATATTATTTTTTGAACAAGAAGCAAGAATTAATAAAAAAAATAAAATATAAAAAGCTTTAAAGGGTCCCATCAAACTTTTATATAATTTAAACCATTAATTTAAAAGAACAATATATTTAAGCTATAGATTTAAATAATCTTTTATTTATTAATGAATGAGGAAGATTCCTCTCTTGAATTTCAATTATTGAAAAATTGTCTTTATTTTCAAATACTTTCTTTAAAAGTTGGTTGGTCATATAATGTCCACCTTGGGAACATACTATGCTTGCTATCATTCGATAACCAGATGTGTACAAGTCTCCCACACAGTCAAGAATTTTATGATTGACGAATTCCAAAGGATTTCTCAATCCTTCTTTATTTAAAACTTTATCATTTTTTACAACGACAGCATTGTCTAAACTACCACCTTTCGCTAGACCATTTTCTCTAATCTTTTTTACATCTTCATATAAACAAAAAGTTCTAGAATTAAAAATATTAGTTAAGTCATCCTCGTAAATATTTATTTTATTTCTTTGATTTCCTATTATAGAATTTTTGTATTTCAATTCAAAATCAATTTCTAAACTTAATTTTGATGGCTCAATAGATATAAACTTTTCATTATATCTATGAATTACCTTTTTATTTATTTTGATAATTTTGATCGGTGCTTCACTTTTCTTTAAACCAGACACCATAATTTTTTCTATAAATTCTTTAGCTGAACCATCTAATATTGGTACCTCTTCACTATCAATTTCAATTAAAACATTATCAACACCCAGTCCAAACAGAGCTCCCATTAAATGTTCTATAGTGCTAACTTTAACACCATATTCGTTGGAGATAGTTGTGTTGAGAACTGTATTATTAACATTTGAGAAATTTGGAAAAACTATGTTATTATTTTTCAAATCAACTCTTTTGAAAATTATCCCTGAATTTGGTTCTGATGGTTTTAAAGATATGTTAGAAACTTTACCACTGTGCAAACCAATACCACTAAAACTTACAGTGCTTTTTACAGTTTTTTGATTTAATAATGTCACGATGAAGTTTTTATAATTGAGGTGAATTTATTCAAATACAACAAATGTTACTGGAAAATACAATTAACCAAATAAATCAAAAAATTTCTCAAAAAAACCCTTATTTTTTAGTGTTTTATTAACCAGCCTTACCTCATTTTTATTATGCCCATCAATAATCTTACTTGTTATTTTGAAAAGATTATTATCCCTTTCATTCACAAATTTATCAATGTAATTTGCACTTAATATTCGATTAACAGAAATTTGAAATTTTTTTAAAGTTTTTTCAATTTGTTTTACTAGTTCACAAGGAAGACAGATAAAACTTATATCCAAAGAAAAACTCTTACATTTTTGATTAAGTGGTAATTCTTTATAACAAATATTATCAATGAAATAGTTTTCAATTAAAATATGAGTTATCTTCATATCTTGGATTGTTTTATCACACTGGTACTTAGCATCTTTTATTAAATAAAGAATTACGT
>CACENB010000014.1 GCA_902561015.1 uncultured Pelagibacteraceae bacterium | reverse complement strand
GGATACCTCTTTTACCTCTTTTTGAGCTTTTTTGTCCTCTGAATAAAGAATTGTTTTAGAAAGCTCAATATACCAATCACAATATGAATGCCATGCAAATTGATATGCATTTTTTGCTGCCTCATCAAATCGATAGTCCTCAATATTTTTTTGAATTTTATTTTTAACTTCTATTAATTCAGAATATATCCATTTATTAATATTTAGTGTTGTTTTTGGAGTTTTATCGGTTTTATTGAAATCACATTTATTTGTGATTAAAAAATTATTTGCATTCCATAATTTATTTAAAAAATTTCTGTACCCTTTAACTCTATCTTCTGAAAGTTTTACATCAGTTCCTGGGGAAGCCATAGATAATAAAGTAAATCTTAAAGCATCTGCACTATATTTTTCAATTATATCTAAAGGATCAATAACATTGCCTTTTGATTTAGACATTTTTTGTCCCTTTTCATCTCTGACTAAAGCGTGCACATAAATATCTTTAAAAGGCTCTTTGTTTAAAAATTCCATGCCGAACATAATCATTCTAGCTACCCAGAAAAAAATAATGTCAAAACCAGTGACTAAAACAGTGGTTGGATAAAATTTTTTAACAAACTCTTTTTCATCTGGCCATCCTAAAGTGGCAAAAGGCCATAAACCTGAAGAAAACCATGTATCTAAAACATCAGGATCTCTGATTAATTCAACATCTTTTTTATAATGTTTTTTTGCTAACTTATTTGCTTCTTTCTCATTTATAGCTACAAAAATTTTTTTGTCGGGTCCATACCATGCCGGTATTTGATGTCCCCACCAAAGCTGTCGAGAAATACACCATGGCTCTATATTGTTCATCCATTGAAAATAAGTTTTAGACCAATTACTAGGAAAGAAATTTGTCTTTTTTGCTTTAACAATTTTTTTTGCTTTGATAGCTAATTTTTTTGCATCAACAAACCACTGTTCTGTTAGGAATGGTTCTATTATAGAATTTGATCTATCCCCATATGGAACTTTATTTTTTATATCTTCTTCTTTTACAAAAAAATCTTTTTCTTTAAGCTCGTTAAGTAATTTTTTTCGAGCATCAAATCTATCTAAACCGATATAATCTGATGGAGCATTATCATTAATTTTACCTTCTTCAGTAAAAATATTTATTATATCAAGTTTATTTCTTTGACCTACGTCATAGTCATTAAAGTCGTGAGCTGGTGTTATCTTTAAAGCTCCAGTTCCTTGATCGGGATCTGCATAATTATCCTTAATAATTTTTATTTTTCTACCTACAATTGGTATTGTAACTATTTTACCAACGAACTTTTTGTATCTTTTATCTTTTGGATTAACCGCTATCGCAGTATCTCCTAGCATAGTTTCTGGTCTTGTTGTTGCAATAGTTATAAATTCAGAGGAATTTTCTATAGGATATCTAATGTAATAAATCTTTGAATTCATCTCTCTTTGATCAACTTCTAAATCTGAAATAGCAGTTTTTAATACAGTGTCCCAATTCACTAGTTTTTCTGCTTTATAAATTAATTTTTTTTTATGTAATTCCACAAAAACTTTTAAAACAGATTTAGATAGATTTTTATCCATCGTGAAAGCATTTCTTGACCAATCACATGAACAACCTAGTTTCTTTAATTGGTTGATTATTATATCACCATACTCATTTTTCCATTCCCATACTTTTTCAATAAATTTTTCTCTTCCAAGAGTGGCTTTAGTAAGACTTTCTTTTTCTAATTTTTTTTCAACAAGCGCTTGAGTAGCTATACCTGCATGATCTGTTCCTGGTTGCCATAAAGTTTCATAATTATTCATACGATAATATCTTACTAAAAAGTCTTGAATTGAATTATTCAAAGCATGCCCCATATGCAAACTTCCAGTTACATTAGGTGGTGGAATTACAATTGAATACTTCTTGGAATTTTTTTTAGGTTTAAATAATTTATTTTTTTCCCAATAAGCATAAATCCGATCTTCAACTTTTGAATGTATATATTTATCGCTTATCATGGGTGTAATTAGTTTATAATTTAATAATCTAAATTAACAATAATCAAATTGGAACGTTATTTGATAGACTAATTGCAAATATTTAATATAAAACTCTTTGTAGCTATCTTCTAAAACATACGGCAACGTGGCGGAATGGTTACGCAGAGGATTGCAAATCCTTGTATCCCGGTTCGATTCCGGGCGTTGCCTCCAAAAAAAATCTTGTTTTAGTTAAAAAAGAAAGTAAGTTGACAATTTACATTCCTCGGTAGCTCAGTTGGTAGAGCAGTTGACTGTTAATCAATTGGTCGCAGGTTCGAGTCCTGCCCGAGGAGCCAAAAATTACACTACGTTAGAAATATTATTTGAAACCTGTAATGATTTATTAAACTTTAGTTTTTGGTCTGCATTTAACTCTGAGTAAAGTTTAACTAAAAAATTATAGTTAACATTCATATGTCCCTGTTGAGATTTTTCTAAATTTAATAGATATTCTGAAAAATCTTCAAAAAAGTAATTAATTGGTACTTTCAAATAGTTGGAAAGTTGTAGTAATCTTATTGAACTTACACCATTTGTCCCTTTTTCGTATTTTTGAATTTGTTGAAATGTAACGTTAATTGCTTTTGCCACTTTTGTTTGAGTTAAACCTAGAGCCAATCTTCTTAATTTAAGCTTATTGCCCAAATGTTTATTAAAATTATCTTCCATTAAGACCCCTCTTAATATTTTTATAAAACATAATTCAACTAGTTTTTAGAACCTACTGCAACCAATATTTTTTTTTTATTTAGCTGAAAAACAGTGGATTTTAAATATCTGTCAAGCATTACTTCAGCCTGAAATAGAGAAATATTTCTTGCAAAAGTAACGTTCTATAGTATCTGGCTTAAGAAAAGTTTTGTTCTATCACTCTTTGGATTGGCAAAAAACTCTTTGGTATCTGCCTTTTCAACTATCATACCTTCGTCCATAAATATCATTTGATCAGCCACTTCTTTTGCAAAACCCATTTCATGCGTAACAACTATCATTGTCATACCTTGTTTTGCTAAATTAACCATAACATCTAACACTTCTTTAATCATTTCAGGATCTAAAGCTGAAGTTGGTTCATCAAAAAGCATTATTTTAGGCTCCATACAAAGAGCTCTAGCAATGGCAGCCCTTTGTTGTTGACCACCGGACAATTGCCCAGGATATTTTTGTGCCTGATCTAAAATTTGAACTCTTTCTAGATGTTTTAAAGCTAATTCTTCAGCCTCTTTTTTTGGCATTTTCTTTACCCAAATTGGTGCAAGTGTGCAGTTATCTAAAATTGATAAATGTGGAAACAAATTAAATTGTTGAAAAACCATTCCAACTTCTGCTCTAATTTGTTCAATATTTTTTGTATCCTCTGTTAATTCTGTTCCATCAACAATTATATTACCCTCTTGATGTTCCTCTAGTCGATTAATACATCTGATCAAAGTTGATTTACCAGAGCCTGAAGGGCCACAAACTACAATTTTTTGTTTTGGCTTCACTTCCAAATTTATTGATTTTAATACTTGGAAATCTCCAAACCACTTGTTCATATTGTTTATTTGGATAATATTTTCAGACATAAATTTTATCTATCAGTTTTATATTTTTGTTCGAGATTATAACTATATTTACTCATTGCATAACAAATAATCCAGAAAATTATCGCTGCAAACACATATCCTTCCATAGCAAAACCTAACCATTCTGGATTTGTTTTAGCTAAATTCAGCATTCCAACAATTTCTAAAAGACCAACCACAAATATTAATGGAGTGTCTTTAACTAATGCTAAGAATGTATTAGCAATTCCAGGTATAACCAATTTTAAAGCTTGAGGTAAGATCACAAAAATATGCATTTTCCAATAACCCATACCTAAGGATTTGGCTGCCTCGTATTGTCCTCTTGGTAAAGCCTGCAGTCCGCCTCGAATGACTTCAGCAACATATGCTGCCTCAAACAAAGAAATAGCAATAATTGCTCTTACTAATTTATCAATAAAAAAGTCTTCTGGTAAAAACATTGGAAACATAACAGCTGACATAAATAAAACTGTAATTAACGGAACACCCCTCCAAAATTCTATAAAACCAACTGAAATATATCTAATCAATGGAAAACCTGATCTTCTACCAAGCGCAAAAGCCATACCAATCGGGAAACAGAAAATTAAACAGAAAAAAGAAATAATAAATGTAAGCGATAAACCACCCCACGCGCCAGTTTCAACCCAATTTAGACCTTCCAATTTACCTAATTCGATATATTCCTCAAAAAAAAGGAAATATTTTAAAATAATATAAAGTGCTAAAGGAACTATTAAAAAATAGTAAAACTTAAATCTACCTGGAATAAAAAATCCAATTATGATTGATAAAATTGCAGCTATTATTCCATATGAAAAATCAAAAAAGACAGGACCACCTGAAATAAAGAAAAAGATAAACAGGAAAGCAATTAAAGGATAAATCACTACATAATAAAGTGTTAAATATTTCTTAAATTTATCCGTCGCAAAATAACCAACAGAACCAAGTAATACTAAAGAAATAAATGATAAATTTATTCTCCACTGTTCTGCATTTGGATACATTCCATACATAAATCTTCTCATCCAGACTTTTATATAGGTCCAACAAGCACCAGTTCCTGTGCAAACATCTTTTGAGTCACCTGCAAAACTAGCATCTACGACAAACCAACTAAGTATCGGGGGAATAGATTTTATAATTACAAATATTATTAATAACGAGAGTACAGCGTTAAAATTATTGGTGTTTATATGTTTATTTAATAAATCTAATCTTTTAATACCGCTATATTCAATTCTAATAAAATATAGACCTATAAAACCTAATACTAAGGGTAATACGAAGCTTAAAAAATTAGGTAAAAAACCTGTTAAATTTAAATTAAAAAAAGAATTAAAAAAACGTCCAAAAAGCTTATCAAAAATAAAAAAGAACCTAAGTACAAGAAGGTATTTAAATTTGCTCTATCAGGTTTTAAGAAATTCATTTTAGACATTATTTTTCCTGTATTGCTATTCTTTTATTGTACCAATTCATTAAAATTGAAATCGAGATACTTAGAGTTAGATAAGTAAACATTGTTATAGAGACAATTTCTATGGCTTTACCAGTTTGCATTAATGCAGTTCCAGCAAAAACCAAGACCAGGTCTGGATAAGCTATTGCTGCCGCTAGAGAAGAGTTTTTTGTTAAATTAAGGTATTGATTGGTTGTTGGTGGAATGATTATTCTTAAAGCTTGTGGCATAATCACTAATTTTAGCACTTGATTGGGTGTTAAACCTATTGATGCTGCTGCCTCTTTTTGACCTTTTCCAACTCCTTGAATTCCAGCTCTGACACATTCTGCAATAAATGTCGCTGTATATAAAGACAAGGATAATGTTAAAGCAATTAATTCTGGTGGTAAACTTACTCCTCCTTCATATATAAAAGATGTTGTTGCTAATTGTTTAAGAACAGGAACTTCAAATGAAAGTTTTACTCCACCTATCAAAAAACTTAGTAGAGGAAGAATAAAGATCAATCCTAATGAAATAAAAAAAACTGGAATTTGTTTACCTTGATTTTCTTGAACTTTTTTGGCATGAATTCGTATTACGATAATAGCTATTACTGCTGCAACAAGCGAATAAAAGAAAATACTAAAATTTTGCCAAATGAAAGCAGGAACATATAATCCTTTAATAGTTAAGAAAAAAACTCCAAATATTGCTTCTGCATCTTGCGGAAGTGGTAAGGCTCTTAAAGCCGCAAAATACCAAAAGAAAATCTGAAGTAGTAATGGAATATTTCTAAAAAATTCTACATAAAATGCTGCAAATTTATTTATTAAGTAATTAGGAGATAATCTTGCAACACCAACTATCACACCTAGAATTGTAGCAATAATTATACCTATAACTGAAACAAGTATTGTGTTTAATAACCCAACTAAATAAGCTCTGAAATAAGAGTGAGATCCATCATATTCAATTAAAGAAAATTGAACATCAAAAGAGGACTCTTGTGATAAGAAACCATATCCAAAATCAATACCTCTATTTTCCATATTGATTTGAGCGTTGTAAGTAAAAAAACCAAAAATCAAGACCACAGCTATGACTGTGATTAATTGGGGAACAATGTCTTTAAGTTTCAGATTCACAAATGTGATAATATATGAATTTATAAAAAAAGGGCTAGAAAAATCTAGCCCTTTTTAAGTAATTTAAACTGAAATTATCTTGCAGGTGGAACGTAAAGTATTCCGCCCTTTGTCCATAATTGGTTTGGACCTCTGTCTGGTAAAATTCCAGTGTCAGCAATATTTCTCTTATAGCTTTCACCGTAATTACCAACTTGCTTGATAATTCTTAAGCTCCAGTCATTGTCTAGACCAAAAGCAGCACCTAATTCACCTTCAGCTCCAACTAATCTTTTGATTGCTGGGTTGTCAGAAGTTTTCATCATGTCTGCATTTGCTGAAGTAATTCCATATTCCTCAGCTTCGATCATTGTGTTCAAAGACCATCTTACGATATCTTCCCAAACTGAATCACCTTGTCTTACAACTGGTCCTAAAGGTTCTTTAGAAATAGTTTCTGGTAAAACAATATGTTCATCAGGGTTCTTCATTTTTGTTCTTTGAGCAGCTAAACCAGATTTATCAGTAGTGTAAGTATCACATCTACCTGCATCGTAAGCAGCTACGACTTCATCAGCTTTTTCAAATGCTACTGGCTCATACTTGATTCCTTTAGAGTTAAAGAAATCTCTCATGTTTAACTCAGTTGTTGTACCAATGTTTGTACAAGCTGAGATACCATCTTTGAATTGTCCTGTTGAAGTAATACCTGAACTTTTTCTTACCATGAAACCTTGACCATCGTAAAAGTTTACACCTACGAAAGTAAGTCCGATATCAGCATCTCTAGAAAGAGTCCAAGTTGTGTTTCTTGATAGGATATCAATCTCACCTGATGTAAGAGCTGTAAATCTTTCTTTGGCACTTAGTGGTGTAAACTTAACTTTGTTTGCATCACCTAATACTGCAGCAGCTACCGCTCTACATACGTCAACGTCAACACCAGTCCAATTTCCTGCAGCATCAGCGTTAGAAAATCCTGGAAGACCTTGAGATACTCCACATCTTACAAAACCCTTTTTTTGAGTGTTTTTAAGTGTTTTAGATTTTTTAGCAGCCATAGACTCTGTTGTAAAAGTAAACAACACAGCTACCATAGCAACTAAAGAAGTTAATTGTTTTAAGTATTTAAACATTATTCTTCCTTCTGTTATTATTTATTTGTTAACAAATAATTCAAAACAACGTTTTGAATATTCTTAATTTAACCATGTAAAAAAACGCTCTTCAAGAAAAAGTTTTTGAGAAAAGTTATTTTAAAAAAATTAAGTCAAGCAAATTATTAGCAAAAAATATAAAAAAAAAGTGAATATTGGCGCGCCCTGAAGGATTCGAACCTACGACCCTCGGTTTAGAAAACCGATGCTCTATCCAGCTGAGCTAAGGGCGCAAAATATAAATGATACATATCAATTATATATTAGTTTTTAAATAAGAATTTTTTTAAAATTAGCAAGATTGTTAATAATTCAATTCTCCCGATAATCATAAATAGAATAAAACAATATTTTGTTAAAAAATGTAAATTATTAAAATTGAAATCTGTTAATCCATAAATAGATGAATTTACAGTATTCATTAAAGTTAAAATTGATAATTTAAAAGAATTTTCAAAACTTATTCCACTTATAGTCAGTATAGAAGTAAATATAATAAGTGACATAATAAAAATAGTAATTGTCAAAAAATATTTATTAATCTCATTAAAATCAAAGTTAATATTAGTAAATATCAATTTATTCATAAAAACATTCTTAGGTTTACTAAAAGATAAAATTTGATTAATTGAATATTTAAATAGCGAATAGATTTTAATAAATCTCAGACCAGAACTTGTAGAAAAGAAAGAACCACCAATTATTACTAAAATCAAAAAAACCAAACTCATATTTGATTGATCTATTTTTATCGCAAAACCAATATTTGACATACTGCTTATAATTGCCAAAAAATTTACAAAAAATTCTTTATTGAAACTAAAAAATAAAAGAAAAATTAATACGACTATTGTCAAGTACACTATTAAATGAAGATCCTCATAAAAAAAATTAATATTTCTATTTTTAAAAAAAACTAAATTATAACCAAAAAAAATACTAAAAAAGGAAAATAGCATCAGCACAGATAGAATTATTACCTGTGAGTTATCTTTAATGATATTTGAAAGATCATTATCAGGTAAAAAACCACCTGATGATATTAAGCTAAATGCTAGATTTAATGAATTAAAAGTTCGTACAGAAAAAATATTTAAAATTAAAAAAATTATTAATGTCAAAAAAGAATATAATAAAAAAATTTTAATAGCTTGTTTGAAAATTTCATTACTATCAAATGATAAATAATTGGTTAAAGATTTCTTAAAGCTTTCATCATATATATCTATTAAAAATATAATCGAAAATAGAAAATATAAACCACCTATCCATTGGGTGGAAGATCTCCACAAGATAATACTTTGGTCTATGTGTTTAATGTTATCAAAAATACTAAATCCAGTAGATGTAAAACCTGAAATAGCCTCAAAGTAAGAATTTAAGAAAGTTAAATTATAAATACTAAAATAAAATGGTATTGAGAGAATTAAGGGAATAAGTAAGTATCCAAAAAAAACTGTAAATATTTTATCGAAAATAGAATATTTTTTTTCTTTAAACTTGATATTAAAAAATAATAATGAAAGACAAATTGAAAAGAATAAGCTGTAATAGTAAGTGTTTAAATTTAGATAAAGGTTTAAGTAATAAGAATAAATGATATTAAAAAAAGATAATAGAGAAACTATTGCAAAAAAGAAGCTAAGGTATTTAACCTGTAATTTTATCATTAAATTAAACTGAACTTAATCTGAAAATGTTTTCTACAAAAGGTATTGTGTCTTTTTTGACAATAAAAACGACTCTATCGTCCTTTTTAAAGATAAAATCTGATCTTGGTATAATTACTTTTTCTCCTCTTAATATAGCGCCAATTCTAAATTCCTCTGGGAGGTTTGAATTCTTCAATTCCTTATTTATTAATTCTGATGTCTCGATAATCTCTGCCTCAATAATTTCAAATTCACCATTTGAGACTGTGTAGGCATTTTCAATTGTCCCCTTATGAATATGTTTTAGAATACTTGAGACTGTATTCATCCTCGGATCAATTAAATCATCAATTTTTAATGAAGATTGGAGTAAAGAATAATTGGGTTTATTTATTAAAGCCATGGTTCTCTTTTCTTCTATATCTTTTTGATCTTTAGTGAATTTTTCAACTAAGACACTTACCATTAAATTATCTTCATCATCATTAGTTAATGCTAAAACTGTTTCTGCCTCTTCCATATTAGCTTCAGCTAAAACCTCCTCATCTAAACCATCACCGTTAATTACAATTGTATCATTTAGTTGACTTGCTAAATATTCAGACCGCTCTTTACTTTTTTCGACTATTTTTACTCTAACAGTGTCTAAAGTTTCCTCAATATTTTTCGCCAGGTTAAAACCAATATTTCCACCGCCAATTATTAAAATTTTTTTCGATATTCTTTCATTATGGCCAAAAGCTTGTAATGTTTCCCCCATCTGTAAAGAATTAATAATTACATAAATTTTATCACCTTCTTTTACAGCATCTGTTTTTTTAGGTATAAAGAATTTTTCATCTCGATTAATTGCAATAACATTAGCTTCTAATTTTGGGTATTTTTTTGTTAATTCATTAAATTTAACATTAATAGACTCACAATTTTTCTTAATCAAAATTTCGAGTAATCTAATTTTGTTATCAGTAAAAGGAACACTATCTAAAGCTCCAGGAGCCTCCAATTTCCTTTGAATAGATTTTGCAATTTCTATTTCTGGTGAAATTATGACATCAATAGGTAAGTTTTCTTTGTTATACACTCTTGTAAATTTAGGATTTAAATAGTCCTGGGATCTTATTCTGGCAATTTTTTTAGGTATATTGAAAATAGAATAGGCAATTTGGCAAATTAACATGTTAATTTCATCATTTCTAGTTACAGCAATTATCATATCTGTTTCTGGTGCATTAGCTTTTTCAAGAATTGATGGATATGTGGCTTTTCCAACTATAGCTTTAACGTCCAAACTATCATTTATTTTTTGAATATCTTCACTTGATTGGTCAATTACCGTAACAGAATGACCCTGGTCACTTAAAAGCTTTGCAATGGTAAAACCTACTCTACCCGCTCCACAAATAATAATATTCATTTAATTAAATTCTTTAATTCCCAAGCCTTTAAGCTTCCGATGAAGAGCACTTCTTTCCATCCCAACAAAATTTGCTGTTTTAGATATATTTCCATTAAATTTTTTTAATTGCATTGTTAAATACTCTTTTTCAAACTTTTCCCTAGCTTCTTTTAATGGTACGGAAAGACTATTTTCATTAACTTTTTCAACATAACTATCGTTTTTCAATGATTCTTTAACAATATTGGATACCTTGTCTTTGGAATCTGGCTGTAAAATAGCTATTCTTTCAATTAAATTTCTTAATTCTCTTACATTGCCTTTCCAGTTATGATTTAGAATATAACTATCATTAGAATCGATATCAAGCCTGCTAATACTGTAACTTTCAGAGATTATACTAGTAAAATAATCTATCAACAACGGAATATCTGAAATTCTTTCATTTAAAGGTTTTACATTTATTTCAAATACATTTAAACGATGGTAAAGATCTTCTCTGAAATTACCTATTTTTATTTCCTCTTTTAAGTCTTTACTTGATGAACAAATAATTCTAACATTTACATTAATGTCACTATTTCCATTTAATCTTTTAAATTTTTGATCGGTCAGAACTCTCAAAATTTTTGATTGTATTGCTAATGGGATTTCTGAAACTTGATCTATCAATAAAGTTCCTTCATTAGCTTTTTCTAGAGCACCGTAGGATATAGAGCCGTTATCTTTTTCCTCTCCAAACAACTCTAACTCATATTTATTTGAATCTAGTAAAGCACCATTTAAAATTATAAAAGGTTTATTATTTCTCTTAGATCTTTTATGAATTTTTCTTGCTATTAACTCTTTTCCCGAGCCTGATGGTCCATTTATTAAAATACGACTTTCTGTAATTGAAATTTTTTCAATTTGATCTCTTATTGAAGAGATATTTTTACTATCACCAACTAAATCATATGAATAGAATAATTTTGTTTCATATTCTTTATTTTGTGATTTCAAATTTAAATTTTCAACAGCTCTTTTTACAAAATTTAACAATCTTGTTTTATCAAAAGGTTTCTCTATAAACTCAAATGCTCCATGTTTTAGTGCACTTACTGCAAGTTCAACATTAGCATGACCTGTTATTATAATAACTGGTACGTCATTATTTTTTGATTTAATATGAGACAATAATTCAATACCATCATTATCACCTTTATCTAATTTAACATCTAAAATTGCAACGTCTGGCATTTTTTTATCTATTTCTGTGAGTGCTTGATTAAAATTTGCAGCTACTCTCGTTTTATAACCTGCATCGTGTATTAATTCCTTGAGAATATTTCTTATATCTACGTTATCATCAACTATTAAAATTTCTATTGCCATCTTTTATTTATTAAAATTTATTTTTATTTTTGCACCATCATCTATAGGATAAAAATTAATTTCGCCTCCATGATCATTTATGATTTTATTTACAATTGATAAACCTAATCCCGTTCCATTTTTTTTAGTAGTAAAATATGGTGTAAAAATTTCATCAATCCTATTATTTAAGCTATTAAATCCAACTCCATTATCTATAAGAACGATTTGAATATGCTCATTATTGTCTAAAATTTCAATTGATATTTTCTTATCAAAATTGGGGTTTTTATCAGATTTTTGCTGAATACTCTCTATAGAATTTTTAATCAAATTAAAAAATACCCTATTTATTTGTTCTCTATCACATTCTAAAATTATCTGATTCTCTTTAGATCTAAGCTCTAATTTTATCGAGCTATCTATCTCGGTAAGTAATCTAATATTTTCTTTTAATAATTTATTTAAATCATTTTTTTTAAAAATTGGTTTTGGCATTCTTGCAAAATCAGAAAATTCATTTACAAGATTTTCAATCTGTTTAATTTGATTATTTATAATTTTTAAATTTTCTTTAAACTGTGCTTGGTCCTCATTTGAAATCTTTTTTGTATATTTGTCTTTTATTCTATCGATAGTTAATTGTATTGGTGTTAAGGGATTTTTAATTTCATGAGCTAATTTTCTGGATAGATTACCCCAGGCTTTGTATCTTTCATTGATAATCAATTTTTCTTGTTGGTTTTTAAGTCTACTAATCATTGAATTAAAATTTTTATTCAAAATTTCCATATCCTTGTCTGTTTTAATTTCGGGTACTTTCGAGTCTAAATTTCCTTGCCCGATTTCAGTGGATGCCAATATCAGATTATTGATTGATCTAAAAAATCTAGATGAAAATCTAATAGCAATAGTAATCGATATGAATAGTAATAAGGTAACTATTATTATATAAATCAATATAAATGAAATCTTAATTCCAGTACTTCTTTCTTCCACAGTATAATAAAAATTAATTGCCTCTTGAGATTCTGATAAGTAAGAAGAAATATTTTCGTCCAAGAACTTTATAACATATAAAAAACGGTCCTCAAAAGCTTGTAATCTTATAATAGCTGCAGATATGTTATTTTGAGCATCAACAATTTTTAAAGGTCTATCATCATCTAAAACAAGATTTAATGCTTTATCCACTGGGGGGCGATATTTGTTCTTTTGTTCTGATGTAAATAATAATTTTTTATCTTTATCAATGATATGTATTTCATCGACATTTCTTATTAGTTTTTGAGTTCTTAAGAATCTTAAATACTCTTTTTCATCATTATTCAGAAAATTTGCACTTTTATTGGTATCAAAAGCGATCAATATAATATCTGCCTCAACTTTATTTCTTACTTCTTGTACATAATTTTTTGCTAATTCATACGAGTTGTTTACAACCGTTGTAATTTTTTTATCAAAATATTTTTCTAAAGCAAAAGAGAATAAGAATAGTGAAAATATTGAGATCAATATTGAAGGTATTAGTGTAAAAAGTGAAAAATAAGTTATATATTTTTTATTAGAATTTAAACCATCTTTATCAATATCATTTTTAATAGATTTTTTGATTTCAACAAAAATGAATACAAATAATAAAAAAAGTAAAATGATGTTAAGAATTAATAAAAATTGTAAATTATTTTGATTTAATTCAATGAAACTTCTATCAATGAATGTTAAAAATGTTAAAAAACCGATAAATAGTGTGATAGTAGAAAGAATGATTATAAATATATTTTTTTTCAAAAAATCTAACATAATTTAGAATTATAGCATTTACACAAATGAACAACTATTTTGTAATATTAGCTGCAGGAAAAAGTAAGAGATTTGGTAAAAAATTTCTTAAACAATTCTACAAATATAAAAATAAGGAAATTATAGATCATTCTGTAGAAAAATCTTTAAAATCTAAATTATTTAGAAAAATAATTATTGTATCAAACAACAAGAGACACTTAAAAAAAAAGAAATATCCAAAATTAGTGAGTATTATTAAGGGTGGTAAAGAAAGATCAGACTCCTCCTTAAATGCACTCAAATTTATAAAGAAATATAAGCCCAAAAATGTTTATATTCATGATGCTGCGAGACCCGATTTTTCGTTAAGATTACTCAAAAATATCTCGAAAAATTTAAAAAAAAATAAAGCTGTTGTTCCAATAATAAATTCAAGAGATTCAATTAAATATAAAGTTAAAAATGAGGTGTTTAACCTAAATAGGAAAAATTCATTATTAACACAAACACCACAAGCGTTTAATTTTAAGAAATTATATAAACTTGCAATAAAAGAAAAATTTAAAATTAATGATGAAGCTACATTGTTTTTAAATCAAAACTATAAAATAAAATTTATCCAAGGTGAAAATTCTAATAATAAGATTACTTATTTAGATGATATAAAAACATCAAAAACTTTATATGGATTAGGATTTGATATTCATAGATTAATTAAAAATAAAAAACTTTTTCTTGGAGGAGCTAAAATACCTTTTCATTCAGGTTTAAAAGGCCATTCTGATGGTGATGTAATTTTACATGCAATAACTGATGCTATTTTAGGAGCATTAAGAAGAAAAGATATAGGTACATATTTTCCAAATACTAAGAAATATAAGAATATAAGATCACCAAAAATGTTAAAGCCAGTTATAGAAAATCTTTATAAATCGAATTTTTCTATAAATAATTTAGATATCAATTTAATTTGTGAGCAACCAAAAGTATCTAAATATAGAAGTAAAATTATTAATTCAATATCTATGCTCACAAATCTAAATAAAGATTTAATTAATCTAAAGGGTAAAACGGTTGAAAAATTAGGTTTGATAGGAAAAGAAAAAGCAATAGCGTGCGAGGTGATAGTTTCGATCTCAAAATATGATTAAAAGAATTAATACCTTATTTGTTACAATGTTTGGGATAGGAAGAATTCCAAAAATTCCTGGGACTTTTGGGTCTTTGGTAACAGTGATTTTGTTATATATTTTTTTTCATATATTAAATTTGTCACCAATTATAATATTTTTATTTCTAATAATTATCTTTTTTTTTTCTTTTATAGCAGTCGCGATACATATTAGAAATAATACAAACAAAGATCCAAAAGAGGTAGTTATAGATGAGTTTATTGGTCAATCTATACCAATATACATGTATGAGATTTCGCATGGAACAGAAAAATCTTATAATGAAGCAATTATTTTTTATGGTGCTTGTTTTATTTTATTTAGATTTTTTGACATAGTAAAACCATTTCCTGTAAATTTTTTTGATAAAAAATTTAAAAATAGTTTTGGTGTGATTATGGATGATATTTGTGCAGGTTTTTATGTTGTTTTATCATTAATTTGTTTTATGATTTTTAAAAGCTATTTTATCCAATGAAAACTTTAATAAAACTACTGACTAAAAAAAAGCTTAAAATTTCATTTGCAGAATCATGTACAGGAGGATTATTGGCCAGCTCTATAACTTCAATTAGTGGTGCATCAAAAGTTTTTAATTTAGGTCTTGTCACCTACTCTAATCAAGCAAAAATTAAGATTTTAAAAATAAATAAAAATATTGTTAAAAATTATGGCGCTGTAAGTCATGAATGCTGTTTAGCAATGGTTAAAAATTTATCTAAAATATCTAAAGCTAACATCAATGTTTCAATAACTGGTATTGCAGGACCAAAAGGTGGTAGTAAGGAAAAACCTGTTGGTCTAGTTTACATTGGAGTTAAAAAAGGTAATAAAATACAAGTTAATAAATGCCTATTTAAGGTCAAAAACAGATCTTCAATACAAAAAGCTACAGTTAGAAAAGCATTAAATTTAATTCTTAGAACTGCCAAATAGCTTTTCTGCTCTCTTCTGGAATGCATCAGCTATTTTTTCTAACCCAAATTGAAATGAAACAACCATCAATGAATTTAAAAATTTATTTTTAATTTCAAAATCAATATCAAAAGTAATTTCTGTAATTCCATTTTTTTTATCAGTAAATGTCCAATTATTTGACAAATGATTTAAAGGACCCTCAATATTTTTGACAAATATTGTATCTTTGTTTTTGTCAAAGACGACATCGCTTTTATAAGTATCTTTAAATGGTCCTTTTCCAATAGTTAAATCTGCTATTATTTTTGTGAAATCACCTTCATTTTTGTTTTCATAAACTTTAGCATCAAAACAAAAAGGAACAAACTCTGGATATTTTTCAATATCTAAAACTAGTTTAATTAAGTCCTCTTTTTGACATTCAATTAATCGCTTAACTGAAGCTTTAGGCATTAATGACTATTAATTCTATTTTGTTTGAGTTTAGCAAAATCCTCATCAGCATGATAAGAAGATCTAGTTAAGGGTGATGATGAGACTAAAAGAAAACCTTTTGATTTTGCAATTAACTCTAATTCTTTAAATTCATCTGGGTGGTAATATCTTTCAAGAGGATGATGCTTTACAGAAGGTTGTAAATATTGACCAATAGTAATAAAATCAACATTTGCAGATCTCAAATCATCCATAACTTGAACAATTTCATCATGTTCTTCACCTAGCCCAACCATAATTCCTGACTTGGTAAAAACTTTTTTATTATCTTTCTTTGCATTCTTGAGAAGTTCGAGTGATGCAAAATATCTAGCTCCTGGTCTAACCTTTAAATAAAGTCTAGGTACTGTCTCTACATTATGATTGAATACATCTAAATCAGCCTCAAGTAACTTTTTATAAGATTCACCTTTTCTGAGAAAATCTGGAGTTAGAACTTCAATTGTTGTATTTGGATTTTTCTTTCTTGTAGTGTCAACTACTTTTTTAAAATGATTTGAACCACCATCCGGTAGATCATCTCTATCAACTGATGTGATAACTACGTGTCTTAAATTAAGTTTTTTAACTGCATTAGCAATTTTAATATCTTCATAAGGATCAAGTTTTTCTGGCTTACCAGTTTTAACGTCACAAAATGCACATGCTCTTGTACATGTGTCCCCCATTATCATAAAAGTAGCATGCCTTTTACTCCAACACTCTGTTATATTTGGACAGTTGGCTTCTTGGCAAACAGTAACAAGATTACTTTTGTTTACGACTGTTTTAGTAATAAAAAACTCTTTGCTATTAACCAGTTTTGATCTTATCCACTCCGGTTTTTTTTTGATTGGATTTATGGGATTTTTTACTTTTTCAGGGTGCCTAGGTCTAATTTTTTGTGTCATTAGTTATTATATAAATTTTTTCATTTTCTTTGCCAAATAAGAGTCTCTCTCTAATCAATGTTTCAATATAATCAAGATCTAGATTGTCACTTAACAATGAATTTTTTAAATCCAAGTCCCTAATCTTATTAATTATTAAAGTTTCTTCCATTTGAAGTTCCTTTAAATGCTGCTTTTTATCAAAATAAGATATTAATCCTCTTTGACCTGATAAAAGATTGAAAAAAAAGTATATTATTAAAAAAGTTGATACTAATAAAAAGTAATTTTTTTTAATTTTTTTAAGCATTAATGAATCTTATTCATTATTGCTTTATTTCCAAGTTCTTCTTCTATTCGAATTAATTGATTATATTTAGCTACTCTTTCTGATCTAGCTAATGACCCTGTTTTTATTTGGTTCGAGTTGGTCCCTACAGCTAAATCAGCAATAAATGTATCTTCACTATCCCCTGATCTATGAGAAATAATAGTATTAAACCCTATAATTTGAGCAAATTTG
Source organism: uncultured Pelagibacteraceae bacterium (assembly GCA_902561015.1). Lineage (GTDB taxonomy): Bacteria > Pseudomonadota > Alphaproteobacteria > Pelagibacterales > Pelagibacteraceae > Pelagibacter. The sequence goes on along the minus strand of CACENB010000014.1, from coordinate 6,093 downwards.
ATTACCTCTAAAGTTTCAGAAACTGTTCCAATCTGGTTTAACTTAATCAGAATTGCATTAGAAGAAACATTCAAAAAACCCTTTTTAAGTCTCTCTAAGTTCGTAACATAGAGATCATCACCTACTATTTGAGTTTTTTTAATAGTTTTCATAAGTTTATTCCATGACATCCAGTCATTCTCAGCAAATGGATCTTCGATTGATTTGATTTTATATTTTTCAATAATCTTTTTATATTCTTTAATCGATTTCTCCACTGATATAAAGCTTTTTGAATGAATAGAATACTTATTTTTTTTAAAAAGTTCATTTGCTGCTACATCTAAACAAATTGAAACATCCTCACCATTAACAAATCCAGACTTTTTAATCGCAGAAACTATTAAATCTAAGGCTTGATTGTTACTACTTATCATTGGAGCAAAACCACCCTCATCACCAACAGATGTGGACAATCCTTTTTTTATAATCAATTTCTGAAGACTCTTAATCACTACAAAACATATTCTCATTGCATCAGAAAAATTTTTTGCTTTATCTGGTCTAATCATAAATTCTTGAATTCTAAGACCATTATTTGCATGAGCACCGCCATTAATTATATTCATCATTGGATAAGGTAATTTAAAATTTTTCTTAATAAAAAATGTTTTGTATAAAGATATTTTTTTTTCTTTTGCTGAAAGTTTTTTTGTTGCAATAGAAACAGCTAAAATAGAATTAGCTCCTAATTTTTTTTTTTGTTTAGTTCCATCTAAATTAATCATTATTGCATCGATTTTTTCTTGATGATGTATATTTTGACCTTTTAAGTTTTTTGAAATTTTAGTGTTTATTAAATTAACAGCATTTAGGACACTCTTACCTAAATATTTTTTATTATTACTATCTCTTTTTTCATAGGCTTCAAAAGTTCCTGTAGATGCACCAGATGGACAAATAGCTTTAGCGCTATTATTTTTTGTAAAAACCTCAGCTTCCACAGTTGGATTTCCCCTACTATCAAAAATTTGACGACCTTTTACTTTAATAATTTTACTCACTAATTTTTTATCAAATTATCTATTTCTGTTAAATGCTTTAACAAGTTTTCTAATTTATTTAATGGTAGCATATTTGGACCATCTGAAGGCGCATTATCTGGATCTTGATGTGTCTCTATAAATAGACCAGCTACACCAACTGCTACAGCAGCTCTTGACAAATGTTCTACAAATTCTCTTTGACCTCCACTTTTTTCACCAAGACCTCCAGGTTGTTGAACTGAGTGAGTAGCATCAAAAATTACTGGATAGCCGTTTTTTGCCATTATTGGTATTGATCTCATATCTGAAACTAAAGTGTTATAACCAAAACTTGCTCCTCTTTCAGTTACTAAAATATTATTATTTCCTGAATCTGAAATTTTTTTTGTTACATTGATCATATCCCACGGTGCTAAGAATTGTCCTTTTTTAACATTAATAATTTTATTTGTTTTCGCAGCAGCAACTAACAAATCTGTTTGTCTACAAAGAAAGGCAGGAATTTGTAAGATGTCCACATGTTTTGCAACAACTGAACATTGATCAATATTATGTACATCGGTTAATATCGGTACGGCTAAATCTTTTTTAATTTTATCAAAAATTGGTAATGAGGCATCCAAACCAATACCTCTTTTTCCTTTTAAACTCGTTCTGTTAGCCTTATCAAATGAAGTTTTATAAACAAAACCGAGGTTAAATTTACTAGTAATCTCCTTAATTTTTCCCGCCATATCCATTGCGTGTTGTTCTGACTCAAGTTGACAAGGACCAGATATGAGACAAATTTTATTTTTATTTGAGATTTCTATTTTTCCACAGTTAACTTTAATATTACTCATCTATGATTTTTGGCAGCCTTGATAAATGAAGAGAATAATGGATGAGGTGATAAAGGTCTAGATTTAAATTCTGGATGAAATTGAACTCCTATAAACCATGGATGATTATTAAGCTCAATAATTTCAGGTAATTTACCATCTGGAGATAATCCTGAAAAAATCAAACCTTTTTTCTCAAATTTTTCTCTAAAATTAATGTTAACTTCGTATCTATGTCGATGTCTCTCTTTAATTAAGCTTTTACTATATATACTTTTTATTAATGAATGGTCTTTTAATTTTGCATCGTAGGATCCAAGTCTCATTGTACCACCCAAATTTTTATCTGTGCCTTTTATTATTTTTCCATCTTTATTCCATTCATTAATCAGTCCAATTACAGGTAAGCCTTTTTTATCAAATTCACTTGATGTGGCTCTTTTTAAATTAAGTTGATTTCTCGCAAATTCTATTATTGCCATTTGCATTCCATAACAAATACCTAAAAAAGGTATGTTGTTTTTTCTAGCAAACTTAATAGCTTCAATTTTGCCTTTTGTCCCTCTTTTTCCAAAACCACCAGGAATTAAAATACCCGATATATTTTTTAATTTAGATTTAATCTCACTTATTTTAAGCTGTTCAGAGTCTATTCTTACTAAGTTCACTTTTACTTTGTTATCAAAACCCCCATGAGTTAAAGCTTCATCAAGTGATTTATATGCATCTTTTAGATCAACATATTTTCCAATTATAGCAATATTTACTTGTTTTTTTGTATTCAGAATAATCTTAGTGATTTTTTTCCAAGGGGTTAAGCTAACAGATTTTTTTGGTCTTAATTTGAAGTAATCTAATACTCTTTTATCTAATTTTTCTTTAAAAAAACTAATTGGCGCTTCATAAATTGTTTTAACATCAACTGTTTCTATTACATTGTTAATATGAACATTGCAAAATAAAGATATTTTTTTTCTATGTTCTAAAGGTATAGAACGATCTGATCTACAAATAATAATATCTGGTTGAATTCCAATACTTCTTAATTCTTTAACAGAGTGTTGTGTCGGTTTTGTTTTAATTTCATCTGAAGACTTTAAATATGGTACCAGTGTTAAATGTATAAATAAGGCATTTTTTTTTCCAATATCATTAGCAAATTGTCTTATAGCTTCAACAAAAGGTAAACTCTCGATATCGCCTACTATTCCACCAATTTCACAAATAATAAAATCTTCCTTAGAAGAATCGTTTTTTATAAATTCTTTAATACGGTCTGTGATATGTGGTATTACTTGAACTGTCTTACCAAGATACCCTCCTTTACGTTCTTTTTTGAGAACATCGTTATAAATTTTACCAGTTGTAATATTGTCAGATTTTTTTGCTGATACTTGAGAAAATCTTTCATAATGTCCTAAATCTAAATCAGTTTCAGCGCCATCATCTGTTACGAAAACTTCACCGTGTTGAAATGGACTCATTGTTCCAGGATCAACATTTAAGTAGGGATCTAATTTTCTTAATCTAACTTTGTATCCTCTCGATTGAAGAAGGTATGCTAGAGATGCTGATGATAATCCTTTACCTAAAGATGAGACCACGCCGCCAGTGACAAAAATAAATCGCGCCATGGAATTATCTTATAGCGAATAAAAAAGAAAATGAAAAGTCTTAATTATTATTTTCAGGAATAGACGGTGTGTCCTCAGTTTTTTCCTTAACTGTGTCTAAAACTGAGCCTGTTGGTGTGAGTTCACCTCTAGAAACAATAGTTAAAGCAAGACTGCATATTATGAATAAAGTTGCAACTACAGCTGTAGCTTTAGTCATGAAATTTCCTGCTGTTCTTGAAAACATATAAGACTCTTGAGAGACTCCAATACCCAATGCTCCTCCCTCGGATTTTTGCATTAGAACTAAAATAACCAAAATAAATGCAAAAATAATGTTCAAAATTAATAGTATGTTTTCCATGCGGATTAATTATATGTTTTTTTCACTATATCAATAAAATTTTTCGAATTTTGTGAAGCACCACCTATTAAAAAACCATTTAAGCCTTTTATATTTTTTAAATTGTTTATATTGTTAGTATTTACTGATCCACCGTATAATATTTGTGGTGACTTCTTTTTAAATTTACTCTTTATAAATTTTATAGCTTGATTTAGTTCTGACGACTTAAGAATTTTACCTGTGCCGATTGACCAAACAGGTTCATAGGCTATAAAAAGATTTGTTTTTATCTTTATCTTTTCCAATCCGCATCTAATTTGCTTAGACAAAACTGATTTTGTTTTACCACTCCTTTTTTCTTTTAGAGTTTCCCCAATGCAGAAGATTACTTTAAGTTTTGCACTAATTGCACTTCTAATTTTTTGATTTATAAGTTTATCTGTCTCTCCTTTATTTCTATTTTCTGAATGGCCAATAATTACATAGTTTGCACCTATATTTTTTATCATTTTGGAATTTATAAAACCTGTATGTGCTCCATACTCTGAACTTTCGTGACAATTTTGTGCACCAATATCTATTAAACAATTTCGGAATTTTTTATAAAAAGAACTTAATAGGGTGTATGGTGGACAATATATTAATCGTCCTTTCTTAATTTCTTTAGATTTTGAAAATTTAATTACCTTATCTAATGTATTTAATGAGTTTTTATTTCCATACATTTTCCAATTAGCCACAAAGTACATATATTTATTTGTCATATGGTAAAATTTAATCTATAGGTTTGCTTTTTATAGTTCAATAAATTTATAAAGTAATGATAGGAAGTTTTAGAAATTTTTCAAAATCTAAGTTTGCTGGAGTATTGGTTTTTATAATGATCATTCCATTTGTTTTCTGGGGAATGGGTGGTATGTTTAGTAGTGGTAATACTAATAATATTGCCAAAATAAATAACACTAATATTTCTACAGAAGATTTTTTGAACCATGTTAACACTTTGGAAATATCACCAGACTATATTAGAAAAAATCTGGATAAAAATGTAATTGAGGAATTACTTTCCACTTTAATCACGACAGAAATATTAAATCTTGAAGTAGAAAGTTTTAATATTGCTTTAAGTGAAAATTCTTTATTAAAAAAAGTTAAGAATAATAAAAGTTTTTTAGATGAAAATGGAATTTTTCAAAGAGTTAAATATGAAAAATTTTTATTAGAGAATAATATTTCTGCTCCAATTTACGAAAACCGATTAAGAAATAGTGAAACTCAGAAAAATTTATATGACTATATAGGATCAGGAACTGTTACACCAAAATTCTTAGCTGAAAAATTTTATCAAGAGCAAAATAGAAAAATTGAATTAGAATTTATAAATTTAAATAGTTTTTATGTACAAAAAGATCAAATAACTCAATCTGAAATCGATCAATTTTTAAATGAAAATGAGGACACTTTAAAAGTAGATTATATAGATTTTAGTTATGCAAAAATTAATCCAAAAAACTTGGTTGGTGTTGAAGAGTATAATCAAGCCTTTTTTGACAGTATAGACCAAATAGAAATAGATATTTCAAATGAGGTTGATTTTAACAATATTGTTCAAAAATTTGATATTGAATCGACAAGTATTTCAAATTTTAAATATTCTGAGAATGCAGATGAAATTGAAAAAAAAATATTTGATTTAAGAGAAAATTCTTTTGACATAATTGAAACTGAAAATGAATATGTTTTGTATAAAATAAATCAAATTAATCAAAGAAGTCCAGATATAAAAGATGAGGAAACTAAGAATGAAATTTTAGAATTAATTTTTCAACAAAAAAGATTCGATTACAATAAAGACTTACTATCCAAAATTAAAAATAAAAACTTCTCAGATATAGATTTTTTGAAAATGCATAATGAAAATTTTGAAACAATAACATTAAATTCAATAAAGGATGTCGATAAATTTGATCCCAATTCAATCAAATTATTGTATTCACTTCCAGAAAAATCTTTTGCTTTAATTTATGAGAATGACAATATTTATTTAGCAAAAATCAGAAAGTTTATTAATGTTCAATTTAATAGTAATAGATATAAAGATATAAAGAATGAACAAAGAACTGATACAAAACAAAGATTATTGAAATCTTACGATGAACTCTTAAATGATAAATATAAAGTTATTTTAAACAAAAAGACAATTGAACGTGTTAAGAATTATTTTCAATGATAATTAATCGAAGCTTCAATGATTTTAAGTTTCGACACAGAGACAAAAAAAATCAAAT
>CACENB010000013.1 GCA_902561015.1 uncultured Pelagibacteraceae bacterium | reverse complement strand
AAAGATATTTATTCATCATGAATTTTGTCCTACCTAGACATTTGAATTGTAATGTTTTAAATTTTAACACTCATTTTTCTAATTTTTATGAGGTATTGATGATTAATTGTTGTGAAAAATATTTATAAAATTCATTACATCATATTTTTTTTAGCTTTATTTTTTTCTAAAGCTATAGCGGAGCCAACCTTTGTGCAAAGCAAATCAATCGAGGCATCCACTTATTTTGGATTAACGTTCAATAATGATGGAACAAAAATGTATACTTTAAGAAGTGAATTAAAAGTCGATGCAGTTATCGAACATACATTAACTACCGCATATGATATTTCAACGGCAACCGTAAATAATACTAAAGTAGTACATGTAAGTGGAGGTAACGACTCTCATGTACCAACACAAGTAGTGTTCAATAACGATGGAACAAAAATGTTTATTGTTAACCATGCTAATAGAAGGTCAGTAGATTACTGGTCACTAACCACTGCATTTGATGTTTCAACTGCTTCATTTGATGGCTTATATAGTCTCATTGGTAAAGAACAAAGAGCTAATTCAATTGCATTTAATAATGATGGTACCAGAATGTTTATTGCTGGTGTAGGAAATAATTCACAAGTGCGTGTTCATGAATTTTCACTAGATACAGCATTTGATCTTAGCTCAGGAGTTACTCAACTTAATACTGAAGACCTAATTTCTTTTCAAAATCACATAGATGGAGTTACTTTTAATTACGATGGTACTAAAATGTATACCATTACATTAATGAATTCCGATGTTCCATCTTTAGCACTAGATTTGATGTATCAGTTTAAATTAACTACACCTTATGATGTTTCTACTTTATCACTTGAAGGCACTTATACTGTAAGTTCTGTTAGTGGAGATTCAAGAGAAGTTGTGTTTAGTAATGATGGAAGTAAAATGTTTATCATTGATGATGATAATGATAAAGTTCATGAATTTAACCTAAGTTGTAATTGGAGCATAATTGATGGTGCTTGTGATGATCCAATAACCACTTCTGATGAGGGTAAAGATATTTTAAGCTCAATTGAGTCTCAAACTGCAACAGCAAAGCAAATTGCTATTCAAGCAAGTACTCCAGTGCTTAACCGTATGTATTGGTTAAGAAGACATAGAACCAATGATCAATTAAGTAACCAAAATATTAGATTAAACTTTTCTAATTCAATGGTGGCATCGCTTTCTAACATTATTCCTATATCAAATAAAACAAATGAAGTTCTAGACAAATTATCAGATGATTGGTCATTTTGGAGTGAGGGTAGTGTAAGTATTGGTAGAACTGGAGATACATCTACTTCATCATCTAAAAAAATTAATACCAAAGGTATTACACTTGGCATGGATAAAAAGATAAGCAAAAATAGATTATATGGTTATGCTCTTAGATTTGGTAATGATGATGTTGATGTCGGTACATCTGGGACTAATTTAGATACAGAGTCTTTTAGTTTATCTGTTTATGGAACTTTTCCTCATGATGATGAAAAATTTACCGAAGGTATCATTGGAGTGAGCACTTTAAAGACTGATCATATTAGAAAAGGAGGAGGTAGTACTAGAACAGGAGAAAGAGATGGTGCACAAATATTTGGTTCACTTAACTATTTAACAACATATAAAAAAGAAGATTTTAATATTACTCCTAATTTAAGAATTGATTTAAGCTATACAGAATTATCCAAATATAGAGAAAAAGGTACTGCAGCCTTAGTTTACAAAGCTCAAACAATTGAAACTGGAATGATATCTGCTGGTTTTACCATAAGTGATATTTTAGATTATAATTCTATCACTTTTAAACCAAATGGTGGATTAGAACTTGGAGTAGATTTTAGTCCTTCCTCAGATGCTACTTATCGTTATCTATCGGAAACTACAGAATATACAAAATCAATTGATCAAGATTCTAAAAATTTAAGAGCAAATATTGGATTTGATTTAGTAACTGATAATGGTTTTTCCATAATGACTATTTATGAGAGAAATCAAAGTGACAATGCTCATAGCGATACTTTATATTTAGGATTTAGTTTTATACCAACAGACGATATTGAATATGCTATGACTTTAGATAATGACAAAGCATCTTTAAGTTATAAGAGAGATTTAAATGGTTTTGATATCAGAATGAGTTCGAATTATAGCTTGATGAATCAAATACCTGAATATGGTGCAACCCTAGAAATTGTAAATACATTTTAGTAAATTTAACTAAAACTCTATAGGATAATATGGGATAACTAGAACTAGACTAGAACCTAGGGAGATAAAATAAAAAAAATTTACTTATTCATCTTGTTCAATTATAAATATTGGCATAAACACTCATGAAATTCATTAATGCCCTCGTGGTGAAATTGGTAGACACAAAGGACTTAAAATCCTTGCCGCTTGCGGAGTGCCAGTTCGAGTCTGGCCGAGGGCACCACAATGAATAAAATTAAGATTATTTCAGATAAAAATCGTAATTCTATAAGAATTAAAAAATCTCTTTTAAAGATTACACAAAATAGCAAATTAAGAAAATCTGATATCTCAATAGTTATAGGTGGAGATGGATTTATGCTACAGACTTTGAAAAAAAATAAAAATTCCAAAAAAATTTTTTATGGCATTAATTCAGGAAATTATGGTTTCTTAATGAATAAGTTTTCATCAAAAAATGTAATAAAGAATTTATCAAAAGCAAAAATGATTTCTATTTCGCCTTTAGAAATGACAGTCACTAATAGTAATAATTTAAAAAAAAAACATATTGCTATTAATGAAGTTTCAATTTTAAGACAAAGTAGACAGGCTGCATCCTTGTCAATATCTCAGGGTTCAAAATCAATAATCAAAAGATTAGTTTCTGATGGAGTGTTAGTATCAACGCCTGCGGGTAGTACAGCTTACAATCTTTCAGTTCATGGACCAATTTTAAATTTGAATTCAAAAAAGCTATCTATTTCTCCTATTAGTCCTTTTAGACCCAGAAGATGGAAAGGGAAAATTATAAATGATAACTCAAAAATTATTATAAAAAATCTTAATTCAAAAAAAAGACCCATAAGTGCAGTCGCTGATAATATAGAGGTGAGAAACGCTAAGAGCATAACAATAAAAACTAATAAAAAGATTAAGTTTAATCTCTTATACGATCAAAATAATAGCCTTCAAAAAAAGATTAAGATCGAACAATTAAGAAGAGAAACTTATTAATGGTGCCCCCGCACGGATTCGAACCGCGGACCTATTGATTACAAATCAATTGCTAAAGTTTAAATAAAGGTTTGTTTACAACAATTATCTTTAAATATTTTTAGTCTAGTCACACTATGGGCACAGTGATAATCTTGGATCACGAAAGGAGAAAAATGGATAGATATACAAAATTTATTTTAACAGTTATTGCAGTAGGAATACTAACTCTAAATGTTCAATTATTTAAAGATGATATCAGTATAATAACAAATGCAAAAGCTGAAGTTGATGGAATGGATTATAATGAATTAAGAAGAGATCGTGATTTCAAAAGAGCTGTTAGAAGAGTTGTATCAGGCTACTGTTATGTAGACGGTGGTTATGTATACTGTTAAAATTAGATTGTGAAAAAACTTTTAGGGATCGTGGTTCTTGGTTTGTTGTTGAGTGAAAATAGTTATGCAAATGGTACATACGTAAAGTGTGTATCGTTTGAATTGATTAGCTTTAAAAGAACTGGAGAGGTTGTTAAGAGTTCCGCAAACGACTTTGAAGATCTTTTTGAAATTGATGATAAAAAAAAGATAATTTCAAAATATATGGAATTGGGTGATTACTTTCATGAACTAACAAATGTCAAATGGTCCAACACTAACATTAAATGGTATGAGAATGTACTCGAGGGTCAATTAAAAGTTTCAAACGACATAAACCGAATAACAGGAAAGTTTATTTCCAATTCTGAAATGAAAGAAATAGTTAATCCTGTATTTAAAAGACAGATTGTTAAATCTAATTGTAAAACAATAAATAAAAAATTTTAAACGACTACTTGATCGTGGCACAATACTGGTCCAATCCTGGCACAATCTACTATTAGATTTAATTAAACTTTAGTTAAGCAAAAATAATTAATGTTGAATTTATTGAGTGATGGTGCCCCCGCACGGACTCGAACCGCGGACCTATTGATTACAAATCAATTGCTCTACCAGCTGAGCTACAAGGGCTTTCGCAATAACTATTAACTATTTATTAATTAATCAACTCTTTTTTTTTAGATAGCTTAAATGATGAAATACAATTGCAGCACTATTTGATATATTAAGGCTCTCAATCTTTTTATTTATATTAATTTTAACCAAAAAATCTGCATATTTGGATGTGTGTTTATGCATTCCCGATCCTTCTGATCCAAATAATAATATATTGTTTCCTTTCCATTCAATATTAGTAAAGTCTTCTCTTCCATTACCATCAAAACCATAAACCCAAAAATTTTTTTCTTTTAAATTTTTAAGTGTTGAATTGATATTAGAAACCTCAAAAATATTAATATATTCAATTGCACCGCTTGCAGCTTTATACATAAGCTTGCTTTCGCTAGGAAAGTTTCTTTCCTTAATAATTATTCCATCAATATCAAAAGAGACAGCACTTCTTATCAAAGATCCTATATTTCTTGAATCAGTTACACCATCAAGACAAATTAATGTGATATTATTCTTTTCTTTAATGTATTCTTTAAGGATTGGTTTTTGAATATGCTCAACTTCTGCGACATACCCTTGATGCTGTAAATTTTCCCTAGTGCTATACTTATCAAGTTCTTTTTTTGTTTTAAAATATACTTTGACATCATCTAACAAGTTTTTGTTAGGACTTTTTTTATGAATATTTTTCTTACTTTCCTCTGTTAAGAATATCTTTAAAACCTTTCTTTTTGGATTTCTGAGCGCCTCAATTACGGCATGTTGACCGATGATAAAAAAAGATGATTTATTCATAAAATTACCTTTGTTTTATACGTTTTTTTAAATATTTTCCCACTAAATCACGTGTTGCATTTGGACAAATAAAATATATAAAACGCTTGTTGTTTGAAGCTTTATTGAACAAGTGGACACTTCCCCTAAGGGAGGGGTTCCAGAGCGGTCAAATGGGGCGGGCTGTAAACCCGTTGACTTCGGTCTTCGAAAGTTCGAATCTTTCCCCCTCCACCATTCAATGAGCTTTAACAATACTGGAGTGATACTCTTGGGGTTGTGCGGGTGTAGTTCAATGGTAGAACGCTAGCCTTCCAAGCTGGATGTAAGGGTTCGATTCCCTTTACCCGCTCCAAGAAAATATAGTTTATTAATAAATAAAAGTGAGGAATATAAGTAATGTCAAAAGAAAAATTTGTAAGAAATAAACCGCATTGTAACATTGGAACAATCGGTCATGTCGATCATGGTAAAACTACTTTAACTGCTGCAATCACCAAAGTTTTATCTGAAACTGGTGGAGCACAGGCAGTTGCATATGATCAAATAGATAAAGCTCCAGAGGAGAAGGAAAGAGGAATTACAATTTCAACAGCACATGTTGAATATGAAACTGAAAAAAGACACTATGCACACGTAGATTGCCCAGGTCACGCTGACTACGTAAAGAATATGATCACGGGTGCGGCCCAAATGGATGGAGCAATTTTAGTTGTTAATGCTGCCGATGGTCCTATGCCACAAACTAGGGAGCATATTCTTTTAGCAAGACAAGTTGGAGTTCCAGCAATAGTTGTTTATTTAAACAAAGTTGATCAAGTAGACGACAAAGAAATGATTGATCTTGTTGAAGAAGAAATTAGAGAATTATTAACATCATATAAATTTCCAGGAGATAAAACACCAATAGCTAAAGGTTCAGCTCTTGCAGCTGTTGAGGGAAGAGATGAAGAAATAGGAAAAAAATCTATTATGGAACTAATGAAGAATGTTGATGAGTTTATTCCACAACCTGATAGACCAAAAGATAAAGATTTTTTGATGCCTGTAGAAGATGTCTTCTCAATTTCAGGGAGAGGTACAGTTGCAACTGGAAGAGTTGAGTCAGGGGTTCTTAAAACTGGTGACGAGCTAGAGATAGTTGGTATCAGAGAAACTAAAAAATCAGTTTGCACTGGTGTTGAAATGTTTAGAAAACTTTTAGATTCTGGTGAAGCGGGAGATAACGTTGGAGTACTTTTAAGAGGTGTGGAAAGGACTGATATTGAAAGAGGACAAGTTCTTTGTAAACCAGGTTCTGTTACACCACATACCAAATTTGAAGCACAAGCTTATGTCCTCAAAAAAGAGGAAGGTGGTAGACATACTCCTTTTTTCACAAAATATAGACCGCAGTTCTATTTTAGAACAACTGATGTAACGGGTGAAGTTGAGTTACCTGCAGGAACAGAAATGGTAATGCCAGGTGATGATGCTAAATTTACAGTAAAACTAATTACTCCAATCGCAATGTCAGAGAAACTTAACTTTGCAATTCGAGAAGGAGGAAGAACTGTAGGAGCTGGAGTAGTAACAAAAATTATAGAGTAAGCTCTATATAGGAGTGTAGCTCAATTGGTAGAGCGCCGGTCTCCAAAACCGGAGGCTGAGGGTTCGAGTCCCTCCGCTCCTGCCAAAAAAGAATTATGAAAAAACCAATTAAATTTATACAAGAGGTAAAACAGGAGGCATTTAAGGTTTCGTGGCCAACAGGTAAGGAAACAATACAAGGTGCAATAATGGTTTTTTTGATGGCATTAGCAATGTCAATATTTTTTCTTTTGTTGGACCAACTTCTTAAATTTTTTTTAGATTTATTGCTTAAAGTGAGTATTTAATGAAGAACTGGTATATTGTGCAATCACATTCGAGCTTTGAAAATAAAGTAGCTGGATTAATTAAAGAAGAGGCAGATAAAGCTAAAATTTCTGAAAAATTTGAAGAAATTATAGTTCCAACCCATGATGTTACAGAAGTTAAAAGAGGTAAAAGAGTACAAAGAAAAAAAAAGTATTTTCCAGGATATGTGTTAATTAAGAGCGAAATGGATAATAATATTTACCATATGATTAAAAATATTAAAAGAGTTAGCGGATTCTTAGGGACTAAAGGTATGCCAGTTCCTGTATCAGATAAAGAGATAGAAAAAATACTTGGTCAAATCAAGGATGGTGTCGCTCAGCCAAAATCTGGTATAGAGTATAGCGTGGGTGAAAAAGTACAGGTTGTTGACGGACCTTTTGCTTCTTTTAATGGAATGGTAGAAGAAATAGATGAGGAAAAATCAAGACTAAAAGTTTCGGTCTCAATTTTCGGAAGACCGACACCAGTAGATTTAGAATATAACCAAGTTGAGAAAGTAAGTTAATGGCAAAAAAAGAAATTAGTGGATTTATTAAATTACAAATCAAAGGTGGCCAAGCGAATCCAGCTCCTCCAGTTGGTCCTGCTTTAGGTCAGCGTGGAGTTAATATAATGGAATTTTGTAAAGCTTTTAATGATAAGACAAAATCATTAGCAGGTAAACCAGTACCAGTAGAGATAACGGTTTATAAGGATAAAAAATTCGATTTTAAAATTAAATCACCACCAGCATCATTTTACATTAGAGAAGCTGCTAAATTAAAAAGTGGTTCGCAAGAACCTGGTAGAAATATTGTAGCCTCAATCACAAAAAAACAAGCTGAAGAAATTGCAAAACAAAAAATGAATGACTTAAATGCATTAGATCTTGAGCAGGCTGTAAAAATTATTGCTGGATCTGCTAGATCAATGGGAATTGAGGTTAAAGATTAAAATGTCTTCAAAAAGATTTAAAAAATTACCAAATAAAACTTCTGAACTTCCAGCAGAGACTATAGACAAGTTATTATTAGTTGTAAAAAAAAATTGTACGACTAAGTTTGATGAATCTGTTGATTTAAGCTTTCAAATAAACAACAAACAAAAAAAAAGTGAAATTAATATTAGAACAGTTGTGAATTTGCCTGGAGGCACCAGTAAAAAAATAAAAGTTGCTGTTGTCTGTGAAGACTCAAAATCCTCAGATGCAAAGTCAGCAGGTGCAGATATTGTAGGTGGTGATGACTTTATTGAAAAAATCAAAGGTGGAGAAATGAATTTCGAAAAATTAATTTGTACACCTTCGATGATGATCAAACTCTCAAAACTTGGTAAAATTTTAGGGCCTAAAGGATTGATGCCCAATCCAAAACTTGGAACTGTTACTGATGATCTAATAAAAGCCATTACTGATGCGAAATCAGGTCAGGCTGAAATTAGAAATGATAAAGATGGAAATATAGGTGTTAGTATAGGAAAAAAATCGTTTGCTGATGAGAAATTAATTAAGAATTTTAATGCAATTTTGGAAACACTTGAAAAAGAAAAATCAAACAACACCATTAAAGGTGATCTAATTCGTTCTGCTTTTATTACATCTTCTATGGGCGTTTCATACAGACTTAAATTAGGAAAGAGTATCTAATTATCATGATGAGTAGAGAACAAAAGAAAAATTATATATCTGAGATGACTACTCAGTTTGAAAATAGTAAAGCAATTTTAGTCACTCATTACCAAGGCTTAACAATGAGTCAGTTAGATGAATTGAGATCGAAAATGAGAGAACATGGTATTATTTTCAAAATAACAAAAAACAGAATTACGAAATTAGCTTTGGAAAAAACTAAGTGTAAAGATTTGTCTAATTTATTCACTGGTCCAACTGCAGTAGCATTTGGTGAAGACGCTATTATGTCAGCAAGAATTTTATCAAAATTTGCGAAAGATAATGAGAATCTTAAATTAATTGGTGGAATGATGGATAATGAGGTTCTAGATCAAGCTGGAGTATTAAATGTAGCAAATTTACCAACATTGGATGAAGCAAGAGCGAATATTGTAGGGATTTTGAATGCTTCTGCTTCAAAATTGGTAAGTATTTTACTTGCACGATCGGAAAAAATGAGTAATTTACCCCCAGAAAATTCTGAAACCAAACCCAAAGAGTAAGACATATGCCAGACCTAAATAAAATTATTGAAGATTTATCAAGCTTAACAGTTGCCGAAGCAGCTGAGCTATCAAAACAACTTGAGGAAAAATGGGGTGTAACCCCGATGACCGCAGCAGCACCAGCAGCAGCTGGAGGTGCAGCGCCAGCAGAAGATAAAGATGAATTTACAATCATGCTTGTTTCTGCAGGTGACAAGAAAATAAATGTCATTAAAGAAGTGAGAGCAGCAACTTCGCTTGGATTAAAAGAAGCAAAAGATCTTGTTGAGGGTGCACCAAAAGAGGTAAAAGCTGGTGTTCCAAAAAAAGAAGCAGAAGAGATCAAAGCGAAGTTAGAAGCAGCAGGCGCAAAAGTAGAACTTAAGTAATTTAAAAGGAATTTTTTAAATACTGGTTAATTTTTAGTCAGTATTGAAGCATAAATGCAAATATCTTTTACAGAAAAAAAAAATATTAGAAAGAATTTTGGTAAATTAAAAGAAAGTTTATCAATACCTAATTTGATAGAAGTTCAAAAAAATTCTTATGATGAATTAACTCATTTTAAATCAGAGGCTGGAGATTTGGCTAAAGGGTTTGATAGAGTTTTTAAAAGTATTTTTCCAATTGAAGATTTAAACGATAAAGCAACTTTAGAATATGTATCCTACAGATTAGAAAAACCAAAGTTTGATGTTGAAGAATGTATCGCAAGAGGTTTAACATATTCATCTGCATTAAAATGTACTTTAAGATTGGTTGTCTATGATATAAATCAAGAGAACAACACTAAGGATATATTGTCAGCAAAAGAACAGGAAGTGTATATGGGTGAAGTTCCAATGATGACTAACAGTGGAACATTTATAACAAATGGAGTTCAAAGAGTTGTTGTAAATCAAATGCACAGAAGTCCTGGTGTTTTCTTTGATCATGATAAGGGAAAAACTCATGCCAGTGGAAAACTATTATTTAATTGCAGAGTTATACCAAACAGAGGTTCATGGTTAGATTTTGAGTATGATGTTAAAGATTTCCTATATTTTAAAATAGATAGAAAAAAGAAAATACTTGCTTCTACACTATTACTTGCACTTGGGTTTACAAAGTCAGAAATTGCAAATGAGTTTTATCATAAAGAGAAATTTTCTTATGATACTAAAACTCTTAAATGGAAAACAAAATTCGACCCTGAAAATTACAAATCCAAAAATTTTTCTGAGGAAGTTATAGATGCAAAAACAGGAAAAGTGGTTATAGGATCAGGAGAAAAAATTAATTTTCTCAATGCAAAAAAATTATCTAATGAGGGTTTAAAAGATATACTTGTGTCAAAAGAGTCATTATATGGAAAATTTTTACATACAGAGATTAAATTTGGAAGTGATGATAACGATCTCTTTAAGATAGGCACAGAAATAAATGAGACTGTTGTAGATAAATTACTAGAAGCAAAGATATATTCCATAGACATATCAAAGACCAACTCAATAAGCAAAGGTCCTTACTTACTCAATACAATACTTAATGATAAAAATAATACTAAAGATGAGGCTATAACTGAAATATACAAAATGTTGAGACCAGGCGAGCCACCAACAATTGAAATCGCTGCTCAAATTTTTAACAACTTATTCTTTAGCTCAGATAGATATGATCTTTCTGACGTAGGGAGAGTAAAGATGAATTCAAGATTAAATTTAGAATGTTCAGATAAAATCACAATTTTAAGAAATGACGATATCATTGCAATCATTCATAAAATGTTAGATTTAAGAGACGGTAAAGACGAAGTCGATGATATTGACCATCTAGGTAATAGACGAGTTAGGTCCGTTGGAGAATTAGTTGAGAATCAAGCGAGAATTGGTGTTTATAGAATGGAAAGAGCTATTAAAGAAAAAATGACAACATTAGATGTCGAGTCAGCAATGCCCCAAGATTTAATTAATGCAAAACCACTAACAGTATCTTTAAAAGACTTTTTTGCCAGTTCTCAACTTTCACAATTTATGGATCAAACAAATCCTCTTTCTGAAATAACTCATAAAAGACGAGTTTCTGCTTTAGGACCTGGAGGATTGACAAGAGAAAGAGCTGGTTTCGAAGTAAGAGATGTTCATCCAACACATTACGGAAGAATTTGTCCAATAGAAACACCTGAAGGACCAAATATTGGATTGATAAATAGTTTATCAACTTATGCAAAAATAAATAAATACGGTTTTATTGAAAGTCCTTACAAAAGAGTTAAAGATGGTATAGTCCAGGATAATGTAGAGTATCTCTCAGCAATGGAGGAGACAAAATTCACAATAGCCCAAGCAAACACAAAAATAGATAAAAATGGCAAGATTGTTGAGGAACTTGTTTCTTGCAGACAAAATTTAAATTTCCTTTTAGCTAAACCTGATACAATAGATTATATTGATGTATCTCCTAAACAATTGGTCTCTGTAGCTGCATCATTAATACCTTTTTTGGAAAATGATGACGCTAATAGAGCATTAATGGGCTCTAACATGATGAGACAGGCTGTTCCTCTTTTAAAACCGGAAGCACCTTTGGTCGGTACAGGTATAGAAAGTGATGTCGCATTAGATTCTGGAGTAACTATTGTTGCGAAGAGAAATGGAGTTGTGGATAAAATAGATGGTAAAAGAATTGTGATTAAAGTTACAGAGGAAACTGACTTTTCAAAATCTGGTGTTGACATTTATAATTTACAGAAGTTTAAAAGGTCAAATCAAAACACATGTATTAATCAAAGACCTTTGGTTAGAGTAGGTGATAAAGTTAAATCTGGTGACATTATCGCTGATGGACCATCTACAAAATTAGGTGAGTTAGCTTTAGGAAAAAATGTTACAGTAGCATTTATGCCTTGGCAGGGGTACAATTTTGAGGATTCGATATTAATTTCTGAAAGATGTGTAACAGACGATGTTTTCACATCTGTTCACATAGTTGAATATGAAATAATGGCTAGAGATACAAAATTAGGAGAGGAAGAAATAACTAGAGACATTCCAAATGTTAATGAGGAAGCATTAAAAAATTTAGATGAGTCAGGAATTGTATACATTGGTGCAGAGGTAAACGCAGGTGATATATTAGTTGGTAAAGTAACTCCGAAAGGAGACTCTGCATCTGGTCCTGAGGAAAAATTATTAAGATCTATTTTTGGTGAAAAAGCAATAGATGTAACTGATACATCTCTAAGGATGTCAAGAGGAAGTAGTGGAACGGTGGTTGATGTACGAGTTTTTAATAGACATGGAATTGAAAAAGATGAAAGATCTATAACTATCGAACGAGCTGAAATTGACCAAGTCCAGCAAGACAAAATAGTAGAGGAGGAAATTTTAGAAAGAAGCATTAAACAAAGAGCTTCACAAATTTTATCTGGCTCATCATTAACAAAAAAGATTAAAGATGTTGAAGTAGGGACAAAATTAGATTTCGATACTATTAATAAATTTTCAATTAATGATGTCTTCAAGATTTCATCGAGTGATTCAAAAGGTGAGGCAGCACTTATCCAACTAAAAGATCAGTACACTTCTGCAAAACAAGATATAATTGATAGATTTGAAGATAAAGTTTTAAAGATTAGGAGTGGTGATGACTTGTTACCGAGTGTTATGAAAATGGTTAAAGTTTTCGTAGCTATAAAAAGAAGGTTAAGACCTGGGGATAAAATGTCTGGACGACATGGAAATAAAGGAGTTGTAAGTAAGATTGTACCTGTTGAAGATATGCCCTATAGAGAGGATGGCAGACCAGTTGATATTGTATTAAACCCTCTCGGTGTACCAAGTAGAATGAATGTTGGTCAAATTTTAGAAACCCATTTAGGATGGGCATGTAAGGAATTTGGTGAAGAGGTCAAAAGATTAGTTAATGAAAATAATAAAAGAATTGAAAAAACTGAAAAAATTTCAAATTTTTTAAAATCTGTATATGGTGAGGAAATATTTCAGAACAAAGTCGATAAATTAAGTAAAACTGAATTTAAAGATTTATGTGAAAATCTACAAAATGGTGTTGCAATATCTACACCTGTTTTTGATGGGGCTAAAGAAAAAAATGTAACAGAGATGCTTGAATTAGCTAAATTACCTGGCTCAGGACAAACATATTTGTGGGATGGAAGAACAGGAGAAATGTTTGACAGACCTGTAACAGTTGGAATTATATATATGTTAAAACTTCATCATTTGGTAGAGGACAAAATCCATGCTAGGTCAACTGGGCCATACAGTTTGGTTACCCAACAACCATTAGGCGGTAAAGCTCAGCTAGGGGGTCAAAGATTTGGTGAGATGGAGGTATGGGCTTTAGAAGCTTATGGAGCATCTTATACTCTTCAAGAAATTTTAACTGTAAAATCTGATGATGTAGCAGGACGAGTAAAAGTCTATGAAACAATTGTAAAAGGTGAGGAAAACTTTGAGTCTGGAATACCAGAGTCATTTAATGTTTTAGTTAAAGAGATAAAGTCTTTAGCTTTAAACGTCGAACTAAATTAATAATTTATGAAAAAAGAATTAACAGATCTATTTAAAAATTCTGAGATTTCAGAGGCTCAAAATTTTAATAGCATCAAAATCTCACTCGCAAGTCCAGAAAAAATTAAATCATGGACATATGGAGAAATAAAAAAACCTGAAACTATAAATTATAGAACTTTCAGACCAGAAAAAGATGGTCTCTTCTGTGCTAGAATTTTTGGACCAATTAAAGATTATGAATGTTTATGTGGAAAATATAAACGAATGAAATTCAGAGGAATTATTTGTGAGAAATGTGGAGTTGAAGTTACGAAATCAAATGTCAGAAGAGAAAGAATGGGTCATATTAATCTCGCTACTCCTGTTGCTCACATTTGGTTTCTAAAATCTCTTCCTAGTAGAATTGCTCTAGCGGTCGATATGAAACTTAAAGAGATCGAGAGAGTTTTGTATTTTGAGAATTTTATAGTTATAGAGCCTGGTTTGACAGGATTGCAAAAAAATCAGTTACTAAATGAGGAAGAACTAGCTAAATATCAAGATGAATACGGAGAGGAAGCATTTACTGCGGGTATAGGGGCAGAGGCAGTGCTTGAAATGTTAAAAAATTTAGACCTAGAAAATGAGAAAAAAAATCTAGCTTCATACATTAAAGAGACTAAATCAAAAGTTAATGAAGAAAGAGCAATTAAAAGATTAAAATTGATAGAATCTTTTATTGAAACAGGTCAGAAACCTGAATGGATGATCATGACAGTTGTACCTGTAATACCACCGGAGTTAAGACCGTTGGTTCCTTTGGATGGTGGAAGATTTGCAACGTCAGATTTGAATGATTTGTATAGAAGAGTAATTAACAGAAATAATCGTTTAAAAAGATTAATGGATCTTAAGGCACCCGATATTATCGTAAGAAACGAGAAAAGAATGCTTCAAGAGTCAGTTGATGCATTATTTGATAATGGCAGAAGAGGAAGAGTTATAACAGGAACAGGAAAAAGACCGTTAAAATCTCTTGCAGAAATGCTTAAAGGTAAACAAGGAAGATTTAGACAAAATTTACTTGGTAAAAGAGTAGATTATTCTGGGCGATCTGTAATTGTTGTTGGTCCAGATTTAAAACTTCATGAATGTGGTTTACCAAAAAAGATGGCATTAGAACTTTTTAAACCATTTTTATATGCAAGATTAAATAAATTAGGTTTAGCCTCAACAATTAAACAAGCTAAAAAATTAGTTGAGAAAGAAACAAATGCTGTTTGGGATGCTCTAGAATTAATTGTGAGGGAACATCCAGTATTACTAAACAGAGCTCCTACTTTACATAGGTTAGGAGTTCAAGCTTTTGAACCTAAATTAATTGAAGGAGATGCAATTGAGCTACACCCTTTAACTTGCGCAGCTTTCAATGCTGATTTTGATGGAGATCAAATGGCAGTGCACGTTCCATTAAGTTTAGAGGCTCAGTTGGAAGCTAGAATATTAATGTTATCAACAAACAACATATTATCACCTTCTAACGGTAAACCCATTATTGTTCCGAGTCAGGATATGATTTTAGGTATTTATTACCTATCTCAAGAACCATTTTCAGATAAACCAGCAGGATATTTTTTAAATGCAGACCAAATTGAGTTTGCTTTATCATCTGGTCAAATTAAGGTTCATAGCACTATAATTTCAAGATTTGAGACGGTGGACGAAAAAGGTAATAAAAAATTTGAAAAATATACTTCAACAGCAGGAAGATTTTTATTAGCTAATTTATTACCAAAAAATAAAGATATTAAATTCTCTTTGGTAGATAGGCTATTACCTAAAAAAGTTGTTTCAGAAGTAATTGACATTGTTTTTAGATTTTGTGGTCAAAAAACAACTGTTATATTTTGTGATAAATTAAAAGATCTAGGTTTTAAACATGCTTTCAAAGCTGGGATTTCTTTTGGTAAAGATGATCTTGTTATACCTTCAAACAAAACTCAATTAATAGATGATACAAAAAAGCTTATATCAGACTATGAGACTCAATATGCAGAAGGTCTTATTACTAGAGGAGAAAAATATAATAAAGTAGTAGACGCTTGGTCGAAATGTACTGATAAAGTGGCTGGGGAAATGATGAAGGGTATCTCTGCTACAGAAAAAACTTCAGAAGGATTAAAAATAAACTCTGTGTTTATGATGGCAGATAGTGGAGCAAGAGGCTCTGCAGCACAGATGAAGCAGTTAGCTGGTATGAGAGGTTTAATTGCTAAACCATCAGGAGAAATTATTGAAAGTCCAATTACATCAAATTTTAAAGAGGGATTAACCGCTCTTGAATACTTTAATTCTACGCATGGAGCTAGAAAAGGATTGGCAGATACTGCGCTTAAAACAGCAAGCTCTGGTTATTTAACTAGAAGGTTGTGTGATGTGGCACAAGATTTAACAATAACAAAGAAAAATTGTGACAAACCCGGTTTCATTGAACTTTCAGAAATTTTAGAAGGTGGGAATGTTGTTGTAAGTTTATCTGAAAGAGCATTGGGTAGAGTTGTAGCTTCTGATGTCAAACATCCCTTAACTGGAGAGGTTATAATAAATAAGTTGAACATGATTGATGAGTTAGGTTGTGATAAAATTGATGCAGCAGGCATAAAATCGCTAAAAGTTTTTTCAGTTATGACATGTAGTTCAAAAGAGGGTGTTTGTGCCACTTGTTATGGCAGAGATTTATCGAGAGGTAAAATGGTGCACGTAGGTGAAGCAATTGGAATGATTTCAGCTCAGTCCATAGGAGAGCCAGGTACGCAATTAACAATGAGAACATTCCATGTTGGTGGAACTGCTTCAGTAAAACAAGATTCACAAATAGTGACAAAAAACGATGGTGTATTAAAGATTATTAATTCAAATATTTTAGAAGATTCAAAAAAGAATTTAATTGTTATGGGAAGAAATACCCAGTTGTCAATTGAAGATGATAATGGAGTTCAAACAGCAATTTATAAAGTTGCTTATGGTTCCAAATTATTTTTTAAAAATGGTGATAAAATAAAAGCAAATTCAAAAATCTGTGAATGGGATCCATATACAACACCTGTAATTGCTGAAAAATCAGGTATAGCTAGTTATGTTGACTTGATCGATGGTGTTTCAATACAAGAAACAACTGATGACGCTACAGGTATCTCGTCGAAATCAGTTGTTGATTGGAGATCACAATCTAAAAGTTCTGACTTAAAACCAAGAATAACACTTAGAGATGAGAAAGGTAATGTAATCAAGAAAGCTGACGATAATGAAGCAAGATATTATCTTGTTCCAGACTCAATTTTATCAGTGAAAGATGGTCAAAAAGTTTCTGCAGGAGATGTAATAGCCAGATTACCAAAAGAGACAACAAAGACTAAAGATATTACGGGTGGTTTACCTAGAGTTGCTGAATTGTTTGAAGCAAGAAAAGCAAAAGACAGTGCAATCATTGCTGAAAACGATGGTCAAGTTATTTTTGGCAAAGAGGTAAGAGGTAAACAAAGAGTCTCAATAGTTCCAGAGGATGGATCTGAGCCATCTAATTATTTAATACCCAAAGGCAAACATATAAACTTTAATCAGGGTGAAAAAATTAAAAAAGGAGAGTACTTGTTAGATGGTCAACCACTTCCACATGACATATTAAGAATATTAGGTATCAAGGATCTAACAGAATATTTTGTGAATCAAGTTCAGGAAGTCTATAGATTGCAAGGTGTTGTGATAAATGACAAACATATTGAAACTATTTTAAGACAAATGTTAAAAAAAGTTGAGGTTAAATCATCAGGTGACTCATCTTACTTACCTGGAGAAATTGTAGATAGAATTAAATTTGAAAATATGAACGAAAAGTTAAAGTTAGATGGTAAGACACCAGCTTTAGGTGAAAGAGTATTAATGGGTATCACAAAAGCTTCTTTACAAACTGAGTCTTTCATTTCAGCTGCATCCTTTCAGGAAACAACAAGGGTTCTGACAGATGCTGCAATTAAAGGTAAGATAGACCCACTAAATGGTTTAAAGGAAAATGTGATAGTTGGTAGATTGGTACCAGCTGGCACTGGAAACATTAAGAATAAATGGAATAAAAAAGCCCTTGAAGATGATAATAAATTTTTATCTGAGCAAGAAAAAATTGAGGGCTCTGAAAGCCAAGCAAATCAATAAAAAAAATAGCTTAATTACTGAGTTTTAGTTTGACAAAATACTATTTATAAGTAATTTGGCGATAATTTTTGGTTGGAATGTAGTGCTTATAGACACTAAACGCTGCCACAAAGAAATCGTCAGTAATTTCTCCAAAAATAAAAACAAAAATTATGCCAACTATAAACCAGTTGTTACGAAAAAAAAGAATTAGACCTTTAGCAAGGAACAAAGTTCCTGCTTTACAAAAACAACCTTTGAAGAGAGGTGTTTGCGTGAAAGTTTATACAACAACACCAAAAAAACCAAATTCGGCACTAAGAAAAGTTGCGAGGGTAAGACTTTCTAATGGTTTTGAGGTTACTGCGTACATCCCTGGAGAAGGTCATAATCTTCAAGAGCACTCAGTCGTCTTAATAAGAGGTGGAAGGGTAAAAGATTTACCAGGTGTAAGATATCATATACTAAGAGGTAATTTAGATACACAAGGTGTGGCCAATAGAAAACAAAGACGATCCTTATATGGAACAAAAAAAGGTAAATAAAAATGTCAAGAAAAAAAACTCAGCCAAAGAAAAATATCACACCTGATCCAAAATTTAACTCTACCATAATTCCAAAATTAATTAATAATATAATGTTTGATGGAAAAAGAGGTGTAGCAGCTAAAATAGTTTACGATGCGATTGAAAAAATAAAAACTAAATCAAAAGACGAACCAATAAACATATTTAATGAAGCAATTAATAATATAAAACCTACAGTCGAAGTAAGATCAAGACGTGTTGGTGGTGCAACCTATCAAGTTCCAGTAGAAGTTAAAAATAAAAGAGCGCAAGCTTTAGCCATTAGATGGCTTGTAGACTCAGCAAGAAAAAGAAAAGATAAACATATGTCTGATAAAATTTTCAATGAACTTTATGATGCATATGAAAGAAAGGGTGCGGCAGTCAAAAAAAAAGAAGATGTTCATAAAATGGCAGAGTCTAATAAAGCTTTCGCACATTTTAGGTGGTAAAATATGTCAAGAACTCACGCATTAAATAAATATAGAAACATTGGCATTATGGCTCATATTGATGCTGGCAAGACTACTACAACTGAGAGAATTTTATATTATACTGGTAAAAGTCATAAAATTGGAGAAGTGCATGATGGAGCTGCTACCATGGATTGGATGGAGCAAGAGCAAGAAAGAGGAATAACAATTACTTCTGCTGCTACAACATGCTTTTGGCAAGATCACAGAATAAATATTATTGATACCCCAGGCCATGTTGATTTTACTATTGAAGTTGAGAGGTCATTAAAGGTCTTAGATGGTGCTGTGGCAGTCTTTGATGGAGTTGCCGGTGTGGAACCACAATCTGAAACAGTATGGAGACAAGCAGATAAATACAAAGTTCCAAGAATTTGCTTTATTAATAAACTAGATAGGACTGGAGCAGATTTTTTTAGATGCGTAGAAATGATAAAAGATAGACTAGGGGCGAAACCTCTAGTTTTGCAGGTTCCGGTAGGTATAGAGTCCTCTTTAAGTGGTATAATTGATTTAGTAAAAATGAAAGCACAAATTTGGAAAAATGAAGCTTTGGGAGCGGAATGGGAATATAAAGATATTCCAGATGATTTAAAAGAGATTTCAAATAAATATAGAACAGAATTAGTAGAATTGGCTGTAGAGCAAGATGAGAAATTAATGGAAAGTTATTTAAATGGTGAGGAAGTTAAAGAAGAAGATTTAATAAAATGCATAAGAAAAGGCACATTAAGTTTTGATTTTGTACCTGTTTTAACGGGTTCAGCATTCAAAAATAAAGGGGTCCAACCATTATTAGATGCTGTCGTAAACTACCTTCCAAGTCCTGAGGATATTAGTTCGATTAAAGGAACAAAAGTAGGATCTGATGAGGAGATTGAGATGAAATTTGAGGATAATTCACCCTTCTCAGCATTAGCATTTAAAGTAGCCAATGACCCTTTTGTTGGTTCTTTAACTTTTATTAGAATTTATTCAGGAACAATAAAATCAGGTACATCAATATATAATTCTTCCACAGATAAAGAGGAAAGAGTTGGAAGAATGCTATTAATGCACGCGAATTCAAGAGAAGATATTAAAGAGGCTAATGCTGGTGATATCGTGTCCTTGGCGGGCCTAAAGAATACTATGACTGGTCATACTTTGTGTAATAAAGATAACCAAGTTTTATTAGAACCTATGGAATTTCCTGATCCAGTAATTGAAATTGCAGTAGAACCAAAAACTAAAGGCGATCAAGAAAAAATGGGTGAAGCTCTAGCACGTCTAGCTAAAGAGGATCCATCATTTAGAGTGTCATCTGATGAGGAGTCTGGTCAAACTATTATTAAAGGTATGGGTGAGTTACATTTAGATATTATTGTAGATAGGATGAAAAGAGAGTTTAAAGTTGAGGCAAATGTAGGCGCACCGCAAGTTGCTTATAGAGAGACAATAGAAAAATCTGCAGAGTTTGAATACATACATAAGAAACAAAGTGGTGGAGCTGGACAGTTTGCTAAAGTTAAACTTTTCATAGAGCCTCAAGAGCCAGGCAAAGGAAGATTAGTTGAGAGTGCAATTAAGGGTGGCGCTATACCAAAAGAATTTATCCCAGGAGTAGAAAAAGGAATAGAGACAGTTTCTGATAGTGGAATTTTAGCTGGGTTTCCAATGATTGATTACAAAGTAACAATAGTTGACGGCTTACATCATGATGTTGACTCAAGCGTTCTAGCTTTTGAATTAGCTAGCAGAGCTTGTTTTAAGGAAGCATGTACGCAGGGCGGGCTAAAACTTTTAGAACCTATAATGAGAGTTGAGGTTGTTACTCCTGAGGATTATATGGGAGATGTTATTGGTGATTTAAACAGTAGAAGAGGACAAATAAGTACTCAAGAACAAAGAGGAAATGCAACAGTGATAACAGCGATGGTCCCGCTTGCAAACATGTTCGGGTATATTAATAGCTTACGGTCCATGTCTCAGGGTAGAGCGCAATATTCAATGTTTTTTGATCACTATTCAAAAGTTCCACAAAATGTTCAAGATGAAGTAACAAAAAAGGTTGCAGGTTAAAATGGAAAAGCAAAATATAAGAATAAAATTAAGAGCTTATGACAATAAGATACTAGATGCATCTACAGAGGAAATAGTAAATACTGTAAAAAGGACAGGTGCAACTATTAAAGGCCCCATACCTTTACCTACAAGAATTGAAAGGTACACAGTTTTAAGATCTCCGCATATAGATAAAAAAAGTAGAGAACAGTTTGAGTCAAGAACTCATAAGAGATTAATAGACATAGTTGAGCCAACACCCCAAACTGTTGAAGCCTTGATGAAGCTTGATCTAGCATCAGGAGTAGACGTAGAAATTAAAATTTAATTATGAATGAAATTGCTTTAATTGGAAAAAAAATTGGAATGACTAGAGAGTTTTATAAAACTGGTAAGTTAGTTCCTGTAACAGTCTTAAAAATGGAAAAAGCTCGTGTCATACAAATAATTAATCAAGAAAAAAGAGGCTATGATGCTATTCAACTTGGTTATGGCAAAATCAAGAATTCAAAACTAACTAAAGCAATGAAAGGATATTTTTCAAAAAAAAATACGGAAGCCAGAAAAAGACTTAAAGAATTTAAGGTGGTAGACGTAAGTAAATTTAAAGAAGGAAATGAGTTTGGTTTAGAAATTTTTAAAGATGTAAAGTTCGTCGATACAAGATCAAAAACAATAGGTAAAGGTTTTGCTGGAGCTATGAAAAGACATAATTTTGGTGGTTTACGAGCAACCCATGGTGTTTCAATATCTCATAGATCTCATGGCTCTACAGGTCAAAGGCAGGATCCAGGTAAAGTATTTAAAGGGAAAAAGATGGCAGGTCATATGGGAGATAAACTCAGAACTATGCAGAATATTGAGATCATAAAGACTGACATAGAAAATGAATTATTATATCTTAAAGGATCAATACCTGGCTCAAAAAATTCAGAAGTTATGGTAAAAAAATCTGTTAAAAATATCGATAAAAAGACAATAGATGAAAAAATTTTTGCAGCCGAGCAAGCTAAAAAAACTCCTGATAAGAAGAAAAAATAATGAAAATTGAAAAATTAAATATTAATGGAAAAAAAGAGTCTATTGAAGTTTTAGACAAGATATTTTCAGCTAAAATTAACAAGAGACTTGTTAACAGTGTTTTATATAAAACAAATGCTAACTACAAAGGACGTCATGCTAAGACCAAACAACAAAATGAAGTCTCTGGTCCTACTTCTAAAATATATGCTCAAAAAGGAACTGGAAATGCAAGACACGCTAGTAAGAAAGCACCAATATTTGTTGGAGGTGGTGTCGCTCATGGTCCAAAAGGTGAATTAGCATACAAGAAACGTAAATTGAATAAAAGTGAGAAAAAATTAGGTATAGCCTCGTTGATGAGTGAAAAAATCAAATATAATAATTTAGTCGTATTAAGTGATTTTAATTCAGAAATTAAAAAGACAAAAGAAATGTTTGAAATTTTAAAAAAACTAGAAATTTCAAATTCGCTAATTATTTTAGACAAATTATCAAAGGATAAAGTTGAAAAATCAATTAGAAATATTCCGAATATTAAAGTTACAGATGTAAATCATTTTAGCGCTTTTGATGTGATTAAGTTTAAGAAAATAGTTTTTACAGAAAGTTCAGTTAAAGAGTTAGAAAAGAGGTTTATATAATGATCAAACTTCATTTATATGATAAGATTATTTCACCAATAGTAACTGAAAAATCTACTAAAATATCTGAATATAATAAGATAATTTTTAAAGTTCCAAGTAATGCTGATAAAAAGAATTTAAAGAAAAATATTGAGAAAATTTTTAAAGTTAATGTAGTAAAAGTGAATATAATAAATAAACAAAATAGAACAAAAATGACGAGAGGACGAAAAGTAAAAATTTCTGGATTTAAAAAAGCAATAATAACATTAAAAAAAGGTCAAAGTATTGACCTAACAGCAGGCATTTAAAAATGGGTCTAAAAACATTTAAACCATATACAAAATCTACAAGAGGAACTATCTTGGTTGATAGATCAGGTTTATGGAAAGGCAAACCTTTTAAATCTCTTGTCTCTCCTAAAAAATCTATGAAAGGAAGAAATAATAATGGACATATAACTTCATCTAATAGGGCTGGAGGTCATAAAAAAATGTATAGACACATCGATTTTTATAGAAAAAAATTTGATATGCCTGCAACAGTTGAAAGAATTGAGTATGACCCTAACAGATCTTGTTATATCATGTTAGTAAAGTTTGAAGATGGTAGTCACTCGTATTATTTGGCACCTCAAAAAATTCAAGTTGGTGATAAGATTGAAAATGGATCCAAAAAAGAAATAAAAATTGGAAATTGTATGCCACTTCAGGACATACCTGTTGGCATAAACATTCATAACGTTGAAATTCAACCTGGTGCGGGTGGTAAATTAGCAAGATCTGCTGGTACATCAGTTGTAATTAATGGTGTTGATGGAAATTATAGTTTAATTAAATTGACTTCAGGTGAGGTCAGAAAAATTGACTCGAGGTCGCTAGCCACAATAGGTGTTTTGAGTAACCCTGATCAAAAGAATATTAAGATTGGAAAGGCGGGAAGATCAAGATGGTTGGGTAGAAGACCGCATACTAGAGGAGTTGTAAAAAATCCTGTAGACCATCCTCATGGAGGTGGGGAAGGTAAATCAGCGGGCGGAAGACATCCAGTTTCACCTACTGGCCAATCTGCCAAAGGTTTAAAGACTAGAGATAATAAAAGAACAGATAGATTTATTGTGAAAAGAAGAAACAAAAGAAAGGATACTAAGTAATGGCTAGAGCAGTATGGAAAGGTCCTTTTGTTGAGGAAAGTTTAATGAAAAAAGTTGATAGATATAAAACCGACCCAAAAAAAATACCTATTAAAACATGGTCTAGAAAATCAACTATAATACCTGATTTTGTTGGCGTTAGTTTTTTAATTTATAATGGTAAAAAGTTTATACCAATTACTATCTCAGAAGATATGGTTGGTCATAAATTAGGTGAGTTTGCACCCACAAGAACTTTTTTTGGACATACACCTGCTGATAAAAAAGCAAAGCCTGCAGAGACAGAAGTTAAAAAATAATTAATTATGAGTAAAAAAAATAAAATTAATAAAAATAAAGATAAAATTGTTAAGTCTATAAACAACAATATAAGATCTAGCGTTAGAAAACTTAATCCAATTTTAAAGAATATAGTTGGAAAAAAAGTTGAGGTAGCTATTCGAGACCTTCAATTTTCTGAAAAAAGAATTACAAAAGATATTAGAAAAACTATTAATTCAGCAGTTGCGAATGCTGAAAATAATTTTCAATACGATATAGATAAATTAATAGTTAAAGAAGCTTACTGCGGAAAAAAAATTACAATGAAAAGATTTAGGCCTAGAGCTAAAGGTAGAGCAGCTCCAATTTTAAAGCCTTATTCTAGTGTAACTATTATTTTAACTGAAATGAAAAAAATAGAGAGCCATGGGACAAAAAGTTAATCCAGTTGGTTTTAGATTAGGCGTAAATAGAGGTTGGGACTCTGTCTGGTATGCAAAAAAAAAAGATTTTGGAAATTATTTAATCGAAGATTACAAGATTAGAGAATACATAAAAAAAAATGTTATAAATTCTGGTGTTTCAAAAGTAATGATAGAGAGAACTGCTAACAAGTGTTATGTAACTATTTATACCTCAAGACCAGGATTCGTTATTGGTAAAAAAGGCAGTGATATAGATAAAATTAAAAATAATTTGTCAAAACTAACAACCAATGATGTTAATTTGAATATTAAAGAAGTCAAAAAACCAGAGACTAACGCTTATCTTGTTGCTGAAAATATAGC
>CACENB010000012.1 GCA_902561015.1 uncultured Pelagibacteraceae bacterium | reverse complement strand
TATAGTTACTCAACATCGTGGACACTATGAGATTCTAAGTGAGGAAAACCAAGGAACTGAAATTCAAATTTATTTACCAGCGAAAACTTAAATTTAAAAAATATTATATTGTAATAGTTTTAGAAGGTTTTTTTAACAATTCTTTTCTTGATTAATGTTAATCTTTTAATTAATTTTTTATATGGTTAAAATATTTAAAAATATTTTGATTTTTGCTTTTTTATTAAGCTCTATAACAACAAGTGTTTTTTCTAAAGATATCACAACATTATTAAGAAATCAGCAACTTACAGTTTTTGATATTGGAATTTTTAGATTAGAGGCAGATTTGAAAAATTCATATCCTTCTATTAAAGATCATTTAGAAGTTACTGAAGCTGAATTTTATACAGACGTAGTTACCTCGTATTCTAAAAATTCAATTGATTTAATTGTTTCTGTTCCTATGAATAGAAATCTCAAGAAGGAAAATTATTTTTCAGATTCTTTTAGATGTAGGAATATTTTTAATTCTGTAAGAGATTTTTTATTGAGGAATGAAAATTTGAGTAATTATAGATATACTATGGCTACAAGCTATTTAACTTCTATATTTTCAACCCCAAGTTCATGGCCAAGCTGGAGATATGATGAAGAAATTAGAGAGGAATTAGTAAACTTAGTAAAACTAGAAATAACTTTACGTCCAACCAAAGAACTAGCTC
Source organism: uncultured Pelagibacteraceae bacterium (assembly GCA_902561015.1). Lineage (GTDB taxonomy): Bacteria > Pseudomonadota > Alphaproteobacteria > Pelagibacterales > Pelagibacteraceae > Pelagibacter. The sequence continues at coordinate 29,501 of CACENB010000012.1, read as the reverse complement.
TTAATGAACAGGTAAACCCTGTTTCATGTATTGGTGGCTTAGAAACTGATATTGATCAAATAATTATATCAAAAAAATACAACTAAAAAGTTACCTTTTTAACAAAAGTGTAACAATTCTGTAATATTAAAGATTCAATAAATTTATACGAGTCAATCATCTTTTAATTAATTAATAACGAAAGGATTAAAGATAATGAAAAAACTAACTATAGTAATTGCTTCTTTAGTTGCACTTTCAATTGCAACTGTTGCTCAAGCAAGAGATCAAATTAAGATAGTTGGTTCTTCTACAGTATTCCCTTATGCAACAGTTGTTGCTGAAAGATTTGGCGGTTCAGGATTTAAAACTCCTGTAATCGAGTCTACTGGTACTGGTGGTGGAGCTAAACTATTCTGTGCTGGTGTAGGTGAACAACATCCAGATATTACAAATGCATCAAGAGCTATGAAAGATAAAGAAAAAGCTCTATGTAAGAAAAATGGTGTTAATGATATCGTTGAGATCGTAATTGGTAACGATGGTATTACATTAGCTTACAGCAAAGATGCAAAACCAGTAAACTTTACTAAAGAACAATTATATTTAGCACTTGCTGCTCATACAGTTGTTGATGGTAAATTAGTTCCAAATATTTATAAAACTTGGGACCAAATTGACCCTAGCTTACCAAAACAAAAAATTTCAGTGATGATCCCACCAGGAACATCAGGAACTAGAGATGCTTGGAATTCTTTAGTAATGAAAAAAGGTATGACTAAAGAAGCTAAAGCTCTTTATAAAGCTGGTTTTGAAGCTGGAAATAAAAAATACAAAAAACCTCAAAAACTTTACAGAGAAGATGGTGCTGCTATTGAAGTTGGAGAAAACGATAGTTTAATCATCCAAAAGTTAACTCAAGATAAAGAAATGTTTGGTTTCTTTGGTTTCAGTTATTTCTTAGCTGCAAAAGATAAATTGCAAGCAGCAAGTATTGATGGTGGACAACCGTCATTAAAGTCTATTCAAGACTACAGTTATGCTGTTGCTAGACCTTTATTCTTCTACGTGAAAAAAGCACACGTTGGAGTAATTCCAGGCTTACATGAGTTTGTGAAAGAATTCACAACTAAGAAAGCTATTGGAAAAGGGGGTTACTTAGCAGACATTGGTTTAGTGCCATTAGACTCTAAGTTGTATAAAACAACTAGAACTAATGCTACGAAGCTAGTTGCTATGGGTAATTAATTATTCCTCAGTTAACAAATGATTAAAAAGGGGGTCTTTTTAGACCCCTTTTTTTTTAAAAAAAGAGTAAAGTCCTCACTTAAGGAGATTCTGTGAACTTAATATTATTTACATTTATTGTTCTTCTAGGTTTCACAAGCTATTATTTTGGACGCAAAAAAGCATATACAATTCAATCTACAAAAAAAAGATTAACCGCATTACCACAATTTTATGGTTATTATCTTGCAATCTGGTGTGCAATACCAGCCTTTATAATTTTTTCATTATGGGCAATTTTTGAGCCCACAATTGTAAAACTATTAATCTTAAGTGATTATTCAAATCAAGGTTATCTTGATGATGAATTAAATTTATTATACGAAAAATCAAAAGCATTGTCTCGAGGGCAATTCACTGGAGAAATTACACCTTTTATTGAAGCTTCAGCTGAAAAATATTTAAGTCTTCGATCAATAGCTCAAAGTTCAAAAGTTGTTATAGTATTATCTGCAATTATTGCCTCTGTTGCTTATGCGTATAAAAGAATTTCATCTAATTCTAGAACAAGAGAACCAGTTGAAAAATTTTTGAACGCAGTTTTATTTACAGCTTCTTTAGCTGCAATATTAACTACTGTTGGAATAGTTTTCTCACTTATATTTCAAACTATAGATTTTTTTAAAGTAATTCCATTATTTGATTTTGTCTTTGGAACTCACTGGTATCCAGCAAAAGCTTTTGTTAGAGATTCTTCTGAGGCTTTAGATCCGACAATGTATTCAGATACTTTTGGAGCAGTCCCTATTTTTGCAGGTACTTTTTTTATTGCATTTATTGCTATGTGCGTTGCTATCCCAATTGGATTAATGAGTGGAATTTATTTAGCTGAATATGCATCAACTAAAGTTAGACAATATGCAAAACCATTAATTGAAATTTTAGCTGGTATACCAACAGTTGTTTATGGTTTTTTTGCTGCCCTAACTGTTGGACCATTTTTGAAAGAATTAGGAACTTCAATGGGTCTTGAAGTTTCAGCTGAAAGTGCTTTAGCAGCAGGAGGGGTAATGGGTATTATGATTATACCATTTATTTCAAGTTTAAGTGACGATGTAATTACAAGTGTGCCTCAAAGTTTAAGAGATGGAAGTTACGCTATGGGAGCAACTAAATCAGAAACAATTAAAAGAGTTATTTTTCCCGCGGCATTGCCGGGGATAGTTGGATCTATTTTACTTGGTGTTTCAAGAGCTATTGGAGAAACAATGATAGTTGTTATGGCCTCTGGTTTAGCTGCTAATTTAACTTTAAATCCTTTAGAGTCTACTTCAACGATTACAGCTCAAATTGTAGTTATTCTAATTGGTGACCAAGCTTTTGGCGACCCAAAAACGCAAGCTGCTTTTGCTTTAGGTATGTCATTATTTTTAGTAACACTTTGTTTAAATATTGTGGCCTTGAGAGTAGTTAAAAAATATAGAGAAAAATATGAATAAAAATAAAGAACAATTATTAAATAAAAGATATAAAGCTGAACAGCGATTTCGCTTATACGGTCTGAGTGCAATTTTTATGGCACTTTTATTTTTAACAATCTTTATTTTTAAAATTTTTTCAACTGGCTATTCAGCTTTTCAAAAAACATGGCTTATTGTTCCAGTAACTTTCGATGCTGAATTAATGATGTTAGACCAAAATCCTTCTAAAGAAGATTTACAGGACGCTGATTATTACGATATAGCATTAAAATCAATGGCTGATTTAGATCCAAACGCCAATGAAGATCAAGAAAATGAATTGAAGAGAATGGTGTCTTATTTTTTTGAAAAAGAAATTAAAAATGAACTTTTAAATGACCCTAATTTAATAGGAAAAACAAAGGAAGTTTATCTAACTGCTTCAGATGATTTAGACCAAGTCTTTAAAGGAAATTATCCAAGAGATTTACCTGAAGACCAAAGAAGAGTAAGCGATTATCAATTAAAAATTTTTGATCAACTTGTTGCAAATGGTAAGGTTGAAAGTAAATTTAATATAAGTTTTTTTACAAATGCTGACTCAAGAGAAGCTGAGCTAGCTGGAATAGCAAGTTCATTTATGGGCTCAATTTTTTCTATACTTGTTTGTTTAATGATAGCTTTTCCTGTTGCGGTTCTAGCTGCAATCTATCTTGAAGAATTTGCCCCTAAAAATAGATTTACTGATTTTATTGAAGTTAATATAAACAACTTAGCAGCGGTTCCATCTATAGTTTTTGGTCTATTAGGGTTAGGAGTTTTATTGGCTATATTTCATTTACCAAGGTCTACCCCATTAGTTGGAGGTATCACTTTGTCCTTAATGACTTTACCAACAATAATTATAGCTGCTAGAGCATCTTTAAAAGCAGTTCCACCAAGTATAAGAGAGGCAGCACTTGCTATGGGAGCAAGTCGAATGCAAACCACAATACATCATACAGTTCCTCTATCTATGCCTGGCACGTTATCAGGAACAATAATTGGTTTAGCTCAAGCTTTAGGAGAAACTGCACCCTTAATTTTAATTGGAATGGTTGCTTTTGTTAACACGATACCTGGATCACCCATGGACCCTGCTGCAAGCTTACCAGTTCAAATTTATATTTGGGCTGAAAGTGCTGAAAGGGGATTTGTAGAAAAAGTTTCGGCATGTATAATGGTCTTACTTGGCTTTTTAATAATAATGAATTTATTTGCCCAAATAATAAGACATAAGTTTGAGAAAAAATGGAGTTAAAATGATAAAGATTAAAGCAAAAGATGTTGATGTTTTTTATGGAAAAAAACAAGCGCTCTTTAATATAAGTTTAGATATTGAGGAAAATCAAGTAACGGCATTAATTGGTCCATCTGGTTGTGGTAAATCAACTTTCCTAAGATGTCTTAATAGAATGAATGATGTAATTGATATCTGTAGTGTTAAAGGAGAAATTTTAATTAATGATTTTAATATCAATGATAAAAGTTGTGATGTCGTAAGACTAAGAGAAAAAATTGGTATGGTTTTTCAAAAACCCAATCCTTTCCCAAAAACTTTATATGAAAATGTATCTTACGGTCCAACAATTCATGGTATGGCTCAATCAAAACAAGAAATGGATGAAATTGTTGAAACTAGTTTGAAAAAGGCTGCTCTATGGGAAGAGGTAAAAGATAGGTTGCATGAACCTGGAACTGGATTATCTGGAGGACAACAGCAAAGACTTTGTATTGCTAGAGCGATTTCTGTAAGACCTGAAGTTATATTAATGGATGAACCTTGTTCAGCATTAGATCCAATAGCAACAGCACAAATTGAAGAATTGATTGATGAGTTAAAAAAAGAGCACACAATAATAATTGTAACTCATTCTATGGCTCAAGCAGCACGTGTTTCTCAAAATACAGGTTTTTTTCATTTAGGTCAATTGATTGAACATGGATCTACTGATAAAATATTTAAGAATCCTGATAATAAAAAAACGCAAGATTATATAACAGGGAGGTTTGGATAATGTCTGAAGCACCACATACAGTCAAATCTTACGAAGAAGAACTAAAAAATCTTAATGCTAATATAATTAAAATGGGAAGTGCATGTGAAGATTCTTTAGGTAAAGCAATTCAAGCCATTACAACAAGAGATAATAATATTGCAGAAGCTGTTATTCAAGAAGATGAAAAAATAGATAAATATGAGACTTTAATTGAACAGCAAGTTGTGAATTTAATTGCTTTAAGACAACCTATGGCAATTGATTTAAGAGAGACAGTAACGGCTTTGAAAATGTCTTCAGATTTAGAAAGAATAGGTGATTTAGCAAAAAATATATCCAAGAGAACACTTTTGCTTAACGAAAATCTTCCAAAGAACTTGGTAGACTCATTGAATAGAGTATCTACCAATGTTCAAAAACAATTAAAATCAACATTAGATGCTTATCTAGAAAGATCTGCGCCAATGGCAGTAAATGTTTGGGAAGGTGATGAGCAAATAGATGATCTAACAAATCTTTGTATGCAAGAAGTTATAAAATATCTTAAAGAAAATGAAAAAAATTTAGAAGATGGAACCCATTTATTGTTTGTAACTAAAAACATAGAGCGTATTGGTGATCATACTACAAATGTTGCAGAACAAGTTTATTATTTAGTTAAAGGCGAATATTTAGAAGGTGATAGACCCAAGGGAACAGAGCCAATTGTAACCGGAGAAAAATGATTTATGTCAGCTCATGTTTTCATAGCTGAAGATGAAGCATCAATTGTTAGTTTGTTAAAGTACAATCTTGAAAAAGAAGGTTATAAAGTCAGTCATTCAGAAAATGGAGAAGATGCTCTTAAACAAATAAAATTAAAACAGCCAGATTTAATATTAATGGATTGGATGTTACCAGAATTATCTGGTGTTGAAATTTGTAAAAACTTAAAAAAAGATAATAAGTTTAATGATATTCCTGTCATTATGTTAACTGCAAAAGGGGAGGAAGAAGACAAATTAAAAGCATTTGATACAGGTGCAGATGATTATGTAACTAAACCTTTTAGTCAAAAAGAATTGAATGCTAGAATTAAATCTTTATTGAGAAGATCTAAACCTCAATCATCATCAGACATTGTAGAATTTACTGATTTAAAAATAGATCGGATTACAAAAAGAGTTTATAGAAAAGATAAAGAAATTACTTTGGGTCCAACTGAATTTAAACTCTTAGATTTTTTTATCAAAAATCCAAAAAGAGTTTATTCAAGAGAACAACTCTTAAACAATGTTTGGGGAGAAAATATATATGTTGAGTCTAGAACAGTTGATGTTCATATTAGAAGATTAAGACAAGCAATTAACATACAAAATACAAAACCTTTAATTAGAACAGTAAGATCAGCTGGTTATTCTTTAGAATCTTGAAGATCTTTGGGTCTTATAAATTTTTTTAATACTCCCTTTTTCTCAACTTCATTCCAGGATTTAATATCAAACTCAATTTTTGCAAATGCTGCTGTTGGGAATTTATAATTCATTAGTTTAAAATTATTCGTATTATGATTTTTTGTAAGATTTCGTACTAAATTTTTCACTGATGGTTCATGGTTTATAATCAAAATTGATTTATATTCACTGGATATTTCTTTAATTTTTTTTACAATTGCATTCTCATCAACTAAATATAAATCTTTTGAAAAATTAACTTTTTTTGGCTTATTAATTTTCTTGGATAAAATTTGAAAAGTTTTTTTTGTTCTTTTTGATGATGAAATTAATGCATAATCAAATTCAAATTTTTTTTTAACAAAAAATTCACAAATCATTTTTGCATTTTTCTTGCCTCTTTTAGTAAGTGGTCTATCAAAATCATTAATACTTAAATCATCCCAACTAGATTTTGCGTGTCTCATGACGTATAATTGATACATAAAATCTAAATATATGACTGCTTTAAAAAAACAACATAAAGAAGAGTTGAAATCTAAATATATAAATAGAGAGCTTTCTTGGTTAAAATTCAACGATAGAGTACTTTTAGAGGCGCAAAATATCGAAAATCCTCTTTATGAAAGAGTAAAGTTTTTATCAATTGCTGGGTCTAATCTAGATGAATTTTTTATGGTCCGTGTGGCTGGGTTATATAGTCAAATAAAACAAGAAGTTGACTCACTAAGCTCTGATGGTTTGACACCTGAAGAGCAAATGGATGAGGTAGTGCTTGAAACTAAGAATCTATTAAAAAAACAGAACAAAATTTTTATTCAACTGATTATGGAATTAAAAAAAAATAATATCAATTTAGTTAAACCAGTTAATTTAAATACTAAGGATAAAAAAAAACTTTTAGAAATATTTAAAGAAGAGATTTACCCTTTATTAACACCATCAGCAATTGATCCTGCACATCCATTTCCATTTATAATCAATCAAGGAAGAGCAATTGTAATGAAGTTAAGAAAAAAAAATAAAAAAAGGATTTTAAACTCAATAATAGTAATACCAAAAGCATTATCTAGATTTATTGAAATTGAGTCTTCAAAAAATCATAAGAAATTTGTGATTCTAGATGATGTAATAAGTTTTTTTGCTAATGAAATTTTTCCAGATCATGATTTAGAAAAGAAAATGATTTTTAGAGTAATAAGAGACAGCGATGTAGAGATTCAAGAGGAAGCAGAAGATTTGGTTAGATCTTTTGAATTGGCTTTAAAAAGACGTAGAACGGGTGATATTGTTCGTTTAGAGGTTCTTGAAAATAGTGATAACGAATTGATAAGATTTATAATTAATAAATTAGATATAAATCCTGACTATATTTATGATGTTGCTGGCCTTGTTGGAATTCAAGATATAGATCAAATATGTAAAGTAAAAAATCCAAAATTAAGATTTAAACATTTTACACCTAGAGAAGTTGAAAGATTAAAAGAATATAATGATAATTTTTTTGAAACTATTAAAAAGAAAGATTTAGTTGTTCATCATCCTTTTGAAACATTTGACTCAGTAATTGAATTTTTAAACCAAGCAGCAAATGATAAAAAAGTTATAGCTATAAAACAAACTCTATATAGAACAACTCTAGACTCACCTATTGTTAAAGCTTTAATAACAGCTGCAGAAAACGGAAAAACAGTTACCGCTTTAATTGAAATTAAAGCTAGATTTGATGAGGAAGCTAATATTCAACTATCAAGAAGTTTAGAAAAAGTAGGTGTTCAAATTGTTTATGGTTTTGCTAAATATAAAACTCATGCAAAATCATCATTAGTTTTAAGAAGAGAACAGGGTAAAATACAAACTTATTTTCATTTAGGAACTGGCAATTATCATCCAGTAAATGCTAAAATTTATACTGATTTGTCTTTATTTAGTTGTGATAAGAAAATGGCATCAGATGTTGAAAAGTTTTTCAATTATGTAACAGGATACGCAAAACCAAAAAATTTAAATAAAATTTCTATTTCGCCAGTAAATATGAGGCAAACCTTAAATGAAAATATTGATGCTGAAATTAAAAATTCTAAAAATGGAAAATTTGCAGCTATTTGGGCAAAAATGAACTCTTTAGTAGATCCAGAAATTATTGATAAATTTTATGAAGCTTCGAATGCTGGTGTAAAAATTCATTTATTTGTAAGGGGTGTTTGTTGTTTAAGACCAGGAGTAAAAGATAGATCAGAAAACATATTTGTAAAAAGTATCATAGGAAGATTTTTAGAGCATTCTAGAATTTACTGCTTTAGTAATGGTACAAAAAAAATGCCTAATAGAAATGCAAAAGTATATATTTCGTCAGCTGATTTAATGCCGAGAAATTTAAATCGAAGGGTAGAACTTCTAGTCCCAATTGAAAATGAGACTGTTCATGAACAGATTTTAGATCAAATAATGTTGGCAAATTATCTTGATACTAATCAGAGCTGGGAACTTGAAGCTGATGGTAATTATAAAAAAATTAAATATAGTAAGAGCGATTCCTTTTCAGCTCATGAATATTTTATGAATAATCCGAGCTTATCTGGAAGAGGTAAAGCTAAACTAAGAATGCAGCCTAAACAACTGCACTTAAGATTGATTAAAAGTGGAAGTAATTAAAAGTAAAAATAGTTTAAAATTAAATCAGGCTAAATTAGCTATAATAGACATTGGATCAAACTCTATAAGAATGCTAATTTATGAAGATTTCAGTTCTTCTCGTGTGCCTTTTTTTAATGAAAAAGCAGTTTGTGAACTTGGAAAAAATTTAGATAAATCGAAAAAACTTCACAGATCTGGTACTGAATATGCTTTAAAAGTTTTAAAAAGATTTTCTGAAATTTTAAATGTTTCAAAAATCACAAATCTAAAGATTATTGCAACAGCAGTTATAAGAGAAGCAACTGATACAAAACCTTTTATTGATGAAGTTGAAAAACTTTTTAAAACTAAGATTAATATATTATCTGGCGAAGAAGAAGCTAAATGCACAGCTGAGGGAGTAAAAATAGGTTTTGAAAATGTTGATGGATTAGTTGCTGACCTTGGCGGTGGTAGTTTGGAGTTAGCCCGAGTTGAAAACAATATAGTAACCAATAAAACCTCATTACCTGTTGGTGTTTTAAGATTAATGAATAATCCTATAGTTAAAAAAAGAAATTTAGCAAAATATATTAAAAAATTATTAAGAGATGAAAAATGGCTCTCAAAAAAGAAATTTAATAATTTATATTTAGTTGGAGGTACTTGGCGTGCATTATTTAAATTACATCTTTTTCAAAATAATCATCCAGTACACATAATTCATCAATATAGTATTGATAATAATGTTTTATCTAAGTTTGTTGAAAAAATTTCTTCTTTTAATAAATCCAAACTTAAAACAGTTGAGTATATTTCAAAATCTAGAACACCATATTTACCTTATAGCTGTATTATACTTGATGAAATTATGAAAGTTTCAAATCCAAAAAAAATTATTTGTTCTATCAGTGGTTTGCGTGAAGGATCTTTATCAATTGACCATTTTAAAGATGTAAAAGAATCTGAAATTTTTTACAAAGCAATTGAGAAGGTTGCGCAAAAAAGAGGTGATTTAGGGTCAAATTATAAAAAATATTATGATTTTATTCATCCAGTTTTTGAAGGTAATGAGCACTTTAATAAGAAATTATTATATCTGGCATGTGTATTAAGTCATATGGATTGGGGATTGGGAGCATTTCAAAAAGCTGAATTGGTATTTCAAGAAACGATAAATACTCCTTTACTTAGATTGACTCATAAAGAAAGAATACAATTAGCTTTGTCATGCTATTGGCGGTACTGTAGTATCAAGTATAATCCAAAGATCGAGTATTTAACTTTTTTGAATAATAATGAAATTTTTTCAAGCAAACAAGTTGGTGCAGCATTGAGATTTTCACAATCATTGACCTCGATATCTACGATATTTCTTGAAGAGTTTAAATTGTATAAAAGAGGTAATGCTGTATTTTTAAAAATTCCATCACAACATCAAGAAATAATCTCAAAACAAGTTACCAAAAGATTTAAAGCTCTTGCTAGAGAATTATTTTTAGAGCCAAGAGTAATTTATTCAAATAATTCAAAATAAACTTAAATTAATTAAACTTTAATAATAAGTAAATATTTCTGTAACTTAATCTTTTTAAGATAATTTACAAAATTTAAATATTCATTATTTTTTCCCCTGTTTAAATTTTGTTAATTAGCTTCTTTCTTCCTTCTCATTTAAGAGAAGGAAGAAAGACAATTTGGAATTAATTATTTATAGAAGCAGGAGACTGCTCTGCATTCTTCTTAGCAAGTTTTTTTGCTTTTTTTTCAGCAACCTTTTTTTCTAGACCAGCAATTTTAATATTAAGGCTTGATAATTTTTTTTCTTTAGCTGTAATTTTATTTTTAAGTTTATCAATTGATTTTAATATTTTTGTTTTTTTCTTTTCATTCTTTTTTAGTTTTTTTCTCATTACTGCCTCCGAATTATTTGATACTTAATTAAATCATATAATCCTAAAATAAAAAGGATATTTTGTTACAACCTATAGTTTATAGTTTTTTAAGACCTGTTATTAAATAAAAAAACATTGCTATATGAGAACTATTATTGAATTTTTGATTTAATATTAATTTAAATATCTCTCTTTGATTAAAAAGATGAATTCTAATACCTTGTTCTGGTTTCGAAATTTTAATTAAGTCTTCTGTGTAATAACCAGTAATTTTAGTAGTTAGTCTTCCAGGTTCAGTATAAAAAGTTATTATTTTACTCAATTTTGATCTTGATCTATATCCTGTTTCTTCTCTTAATTCCTTATATGCTGATTGCAGAGTTGTTTCCTTTTTTTCCACTATGCCAGAAGGAAACTCGTAATTAATTTTATTAATTGGAACTCTTTTTTGGGAAACTACTACATATTTGTCTTTAATCTTAGGTATTACTAATGAAAGATTAGAAGTTTTAAGATAATGATAAAACTCTTTTTTTTTAAATTTTTTGTTAATTAAACTAATTCGATTGGTAAGTTTTATATTTTTCAATTTTTTTCTAAAAATAACTTTTTAACAATAAGTACAGCAATTAACATTCCAATAAGCTCAGCTAAAATATAATAAGGAGTATTTAAATAACTAATACCAGTAAAAGACTCTGTAAATGTTCTAGCAATAGCAACAGCTGGATTTGCAAAAGAAGTTGAAGAAGTAAACCAATAACCAGCAGTAATATAAAGACCAACACTAGCAGCAACTGCAATTTTGCCCGACTTCATAGACCCAAAAATTATAATTATAAGCCCTAATGTTGCTATTACCTCAGATGTGAGTATGTAAATTCCATCTCTTGATTTAGTAGACAATTCATAAACTTCATGTTCAAAAAAGAAATTAGCTAAACCAACACCAATTAAGCAACCAACCAATTGAGCAATGATATAGTAGGGTAATAGTTTCTTTTTTAATTTACCCGTTATTGCCATTGCGATACTTACAAATGGATTAAAGTGGGCTCCTGATACATCAGCAAAAACTGTAATAAGCACAAATAAACCTGCTCCTGTTGCTATAGTATTAGCAATTAACATCACAGCAACATCATTAGTTAAGTTTTCAGCCATTAAACCTGAACCAACAATAATCATTACTAAAAAACAACTTCCTAATAGTTCAGCAAGAAAATAGCGGCTTTTATTTTTCATAAAATAGTTCCTTTATTCTTTTATGAATATTATTGTAAACTTTTTCTATTATTTCATCTTTTTTATTTAAGTCGTTTGTTTCATTAAGTAATTTAACAGGATCCTCTATATCCCAATGAATTATCTGATCTTTATTTGGCCAAATAGGACAGACTTCGTTATTGGCATTATTACAAACTGTAATCACATAATCCATTTTAATTTGATCATTAATAAACTCATTAAAATTTTTAGATCTATAATTTGAAAGATCATAATGTTTTGATAATAAATAATTCTTCACATCTTCATTAATTTTTCCTGTTGGATTACTCCCAGCACTAAAACCTTTATACAAATCGTCATACTCGTTATTTATTATACTTTCAGCAATAATACTTCTTGCTGAATTACCTGTGCATACGAACAATATATTCTTCATTTAAAAAATAACTTTATAAATACCAATTACAAACAATGGAATTTGTAATCCAAAGTTTGTTAAGATTGCTTTATCTTTGCTAATAAATCCAGCAATGGTCCATCCAACAACTCCCAATCCATGAAAATATATATTTAATGGATATATATTTAAATTTGTAAGAAGTATTCCCACTAAAACTAGAAACGTACTGATCCACTTTAGATATTTTTTTATAAACATAAAATTTCCTTTCGTTATTATTATTTCAGTTATGTTAAGAATTTATTAAAATAAAGGATTATCTACACTTTTTACATAATCCAAAAAACTCAAGATTGTATTTACTGTATTTCATACCATCTTTGTCTTTGAAATTAGCTAAGTATTTAGAGAGACTTGCACTGCTGATTTCTGTTATCTTCTCACAAATCTCACAGATTGAAAATGCAGTAGCTTTTGATACCTGGCAGCTTGAATTATGACATGCAATAAAGGCATTTCGACTTTCAATTTTATGAATTTTTCCTATTTCAACTAGCTTATCTAATGCTCTATAAACTTGTAATGGAGCTTTAATGCCTTTTTTTTGAACACTAAAAAGGATTGAATAAGCTTTCATTGGTTCAGGAGATTTATCAATTAAATCAAAAATAATTTGCTGATTTTTTGTGAGAGTATGTTCTTTATGCATTGTTTTCATTTTACTGATTCCTCATTAATTTTTCAATTTAATAGATTGTTTTATTTTAAATAATGAAAGTATGAATAATAATAAGGCTGCTGTTATAATTGATGGACCTGAAGAAGTATTAAACTCTAAAGATGTGAACAATCCTATAATTACAGATAACAATCCTCCTATAATTGAATAGATAACCATACTTTGTGGACTTGATGATAAATTTCTGGCCATTGCAGCAGGGATAATTAACATCCCAGTGATTAACAACAATCCAACCATTTTAATTGAAATAGCAATGATTGCTGCCATTAAAATTGTAAATATAGCTTTAGCTCTATCCGGATTTAATCCTTCTGCCTCCGCTAGTTCATAATTTACTGTTGAAGCGAATAAAGGTTTCCAAATAAATTTCAGAGTTAATAAGATAAATGCTCCTCCAATCCATATGATCAACAAATCATTAACTGAAACTGCTAAAATATCTCCAAATAGCAATCCCATAATATCAAATCTAATGAATGTTAAAAAACCAATCACAACAAGTCCAACTGCTAGAGATGAATGAGCTAGAAGACCCAATAAAGCATCACCTGGTAAGTTAGTTTTTTTTTGAAGTTGAATTAAAATTAAAGCTATTATGGAAGAAATAACAAATACTGAAATAGCAATATTAAATTCCATAGTAAAAGCTAATGTCACTCCCAATAGAGCAGAGTGAGCCAAGGTGTCACCAAAATAAGATAATCTTCTCCATATAACAAAGCAACCAAGAGGTCCTGTTACAAAAGCAACCCCAATTCCAGCTACCAAAGCTCTTATAAAAAAATCATCAAACATCTAATTTTTTTTAATTTCACCTTCATCTGTATGAATATGGTCGTGCTTATGCTCATATCTAGATAATATTTGAGAAGCTTGTTCTCCAAATAAGGCTTTATACTCATTGTTTTTTGCAACATCCATTGGAGATCCTGAACAACAAACATGGCCGTTTAAACAAACAACATGGTCTGTTGCACTCATGACTGTATGTAAGTCGTGTGAAATTAATAAGATCCCACAACTTAATTCATCAGAAATTTTTTTAATTAATTCGTATAAAGCTATTTCACCAGTAAAATCTACTCCTTGTACTGGTTCATCAAGTACTAATAGATCAGGTTTTTTTGATATGGCTCTAGCAAGTAGTACTCTTTGAAATTCACCACCTGATAGATCTCCTAAATTTTTATCTTTAAGATGAATTACTCCAGTTAAAGATAGAGCTTCATCTATTGTATCTTTATTAAGACTTTCTGTTAACATCATGAAATCATTGACTCTTAGTGGTAACGTCCAATCAATTGAAATTTTCTGTGGGACATATCCAACTTTATTGGTATATTTTTCAACTGAGCCATCAATCTTTTTGTAAATACCTAAAGCAATTTTAGCTGTTGTGCTTTTTCCTGATCCATTTGGACCTATGAGAGTAACTATTTTTCCTTTTTCAACCTGTAGTGAAACACCTTTGACTAGCCATTTGTTATTCAACTGTAAACCAGCATCGTTTAATTTTACCAATATGTTTTGATCAGTGCTCATTTTTTTTCTTGACTAATTAGTGTTATATTATTACATGGTGTTATATTATAACAATTTAAATATACAACATATGAAAAACTTAAAAAAATTACCATTAATCCTATCACTATTATCATTCTTAACAATATTTGCACCAGCTAACGCTGAGATTAAAGTAGTTGCAGCAATAAAACCAATCCATTCGCTTGCAAGTTATCTAATGGATGGTGTTGGTAAACCAGATTTAATTGTTGATGGTTATGCTTCCCCACATGGATTTGCACTTAAGCCATCACATGCAAAAATGATTCAAAATGCAGATATTATATTTTGGGTAGGAGAGGACATAGAAAATTTCTTGGAAAAACCATTAAAAACAATTGCGAAAGATGCTGAAAAAATTGAATTAATGGAAATAAAAGGTTTAACTAAACTTAAATTTAGAGAAAGAAATATTTTTGATGAACATGGTCACAAAGATAAAGATGATGATCATGGCCATAAAGAAGATGAACATGGTCACAAAGATAAAGATGATGATCATGGCCATAAAGAAGATGAACATGGTCACAAAGATAAAGATGATGATCATGGTCATGATGAACACGCTCATGGCGAATTCGATCCACATATTTGGCTGGACCCTATGAACGCAAAAATAATTTTAAGTGAGATGGCTGAACATCTGATAGAAAAAGATCAGAAAAATGCTTCTACATATAAAGCAAATTTAAAGAAAGCACATAATGATTTAGATAAATTAACAAAAAAAGTTAAGTCTGAATTAAACAAAGATTTTAAATCAGTAGTCTTTCATGATGCTTATCAATACTTTGAAAAAAGATTTGGTATAAATATTCTTGGAGCATTTACAGTAAATACAGACGTTATGCCTGGTGCTGAACAATTAGCTGAAATTAGAGAAGTTATCGAGCATGATAAAGTGAGTTGTATATTTTCTGAACCTCAATTTAATCCTGATATAATTAAAGCTGTAGCAAAAGATACTAATGTTGCAACTGGTGTAATCGATCCATTAGGAGCTACACTTGATCCAGGAAAAAATTTATATTTTGATTTGATTGGCAACATGTCAAAATCATTTAAAGGTTGTTAAGCTAAAGTTATTTCTATAGGAGTGTGGTCTGATGGCTTTTCACGTCCTCTAGGGTCTTTATTAATATTGATACTTTTAATGTTGTCTATTAGAGAATTTGAGACTAAAAAATGGTCTATTCTCATTCCGTTATTTTTTTGCCAAGCCCCTCTCATGTAGTCCCAAAAAGTATAACCTTCTTTGGTATCATAAAAATGTCTATAGACATCATTAAAACCTAGATTAATCATTTCTCTCAATTTTTTTCTAATTTCTAATCTAAACAAGGCATCATCCTCAAAACTTTTAGGATTATATACATCTTCCGCTGATGGTATTATGTTAAAATCCCCAGCCAAAATAATATTTTGATTTTTTTTACTTAAATTTTTTAATTGCTTAATTAAGTCATTGAGCCATTTTTTTTTATAATCATACTTTTCAGTGTCGACTGGATTACCATTAGGAGTGTAAATATTGATTAATTGGATATTTTTTTTCTTATATTCCATTTCAGCAGAAATTATTCTTGATTGTTTTAGTTTATCTTTAATTAGGTCTTTTCTGATATTTTTTAATTTCCCTTTAGAAATAATTGCTACGCCATTATAACTTTTTTGACCAAATACATGACTTTCATAATCCATTGATGAAAAATCATCATAAGGAAAATTTAAGTCCTCTGTTTTGATTTCCTGCATCATCAAGATGTCAGGCTTATATTTTAGCAGATAACTTTTTATATTTTCAATTCTAGCTCTAACAGAATTTACATTCCATGATGAGATTATCATTAAAGTGAAAAGGAAACACCACAACCACAAGATGATTTTGTTTGTGGATTATTTATCCTAAATTGTTCACCAATTAATTCAGAGACATAATCAACTTCTGATCCTTTGAGTAAATCTGCTGAAGTTTTATCAATCAATATGTTTTGATAATTTAAATCATCATCATTTTTTTCTTTGTCAAAAGTAAACTCGTATTGAAAACCTGAGCATCCACCACCCTTAATAGCGATTCTAAAAAAAGAGCCTTTATCCTTTTTAGATAAAAGAGCATTGATCTGTTTTAGTGCTTTATCGGTAAATTTAATTTCTTTAATCATAAGTGATCACTGATATTAGTAATATAATACTAAAATTTATATTTTAAAGGATGAAAAATTACTCAAAGCTAGGGTTATTCAAAAGTAAGGGTAGAATATTTTACGAAACACCCTCAAAATATAGATCTCCATTTCAAAGAGATCGAGATCGAATTATACATAGCGCTTCATTTAGAAGATTAAAACATAAGACCCAAGTGTTTGTAAATACAGAGGGTGATCATTATCGAACTCGTATAACGCATTCAATGGAAGTATCTCAAATTGCACGATCTATAGCACGTTATTTCAATTTAAATGAAGATCTAACAGAGACCTTAAGTTTGGCGCATGACTTAGGCCATACTCCATTTGGCCATGCAGGCGAGGAGTCTTTGAATGATTGCATGGCTGATCACGGTGGGTTTGATCATAATTTGCAAACATTGAGAATTGTGATGTTTTTAGAAAATAAATATATGAAATTTAATGGTCTAAATTTATCAATTGAGACCTTGGAGGGCCTTTTAAAACACAATGGGCCAGTGGAGGACTTAAATTTAGTAAATGATTTAATAGGCACAAAAAAATTTAAGAATTTAATCAATTTTAAAACATATCCACCATTAGAAGCTCAAATTGCAGCAATTTCAGACGATATTGCTTATAATAATCATGACATACAAGATGGACTTAAGGCCAATTTATTTTCAATCGAGGAGTTAGTCGAAATAGATTTTTTTAAAAATATTTATAAAAAATATAAAAGAAAAATAAATAGATATAACCACGATATCGCAGTATATCAGATCATAAGAGATTCAATTGATAT
Source organism: uncultured Pelagibacteraceae bacterium (assembly GCA_902561015.1). Classification (GTDB taxonomy): domain Bacteria; phylum Pseudomonadota; class Alphaproteobacteria; order Pelagibacterales; family Pelagibacteraceae; genus Pelagibacter. Next base: position 11,941 of record CACENB010000012.1, on the reverse strand, counting down.
AATGATAAAAGATCTAATATCTAATACTTTAAAAAATTTAAAAAAAAATAGAATTAAAGAATCTAAAGATATAAAAAAAACAAAAGATTTAACCGTAGATTTTTCTGACAAAATAAAGAATTCAGATTATGAGATTAGATTTTTCCTAAAATCAAAAATGTACAATAACAAAAACGTCTTAAAAAAAAATAACAGAGGAAAATATATTATCAAAAAACTTTTTGAAATGATTATAAAAAATCCCAAAAAATTTATTTCAAGAAAAGAACTAACTGTTGATAAGTTTAGAGCAATTTCTGATTTTATATCTGGGATGACTGATAGATATGCTATTAATTTATATAAAGATTTAAAATGAATATTTTTGATCTATATCTGATTAAAATAAAAGACATACTTAAAGATTTGTCTAAACAAAATAAGATCATTTTGCCTCAGAATTTGGAAGGAATTACCGCTGAAATTCCACCAGTCAAGTTCGATAGTGATATTTCAACCAATGTAGCAATGTTCTTAGCAAAGATTAATAAAAAGACACCTAATGATATTGCTGAAATTTTATCTCCAATTCTACGTGATAATGACGAGCAAATTGAAAGGATATCAATTGCAAAGCCTGGTTTTATCAATATTAAATTTAAACCAACATTTTGGACAAATTTTATAAAAGACTTAATCGAAAATTACAAAAGTTTTGGAGTAAATAAAAAAGAAAAAAAAATAAATTATTTAATAGAATTTGTATCTGCCAATCCGACTGGACCATTACACGTAGGTCATTGTCGAGGTGCTATTTTAGGCGACGTAACGGCAAATTTGTTACAGTACAACAATCATAATGTTACAAAAGAATACTATGTAAATGATTATGGTAATCAAATAATTAATTTTACAAAATCAGTATATTTTAGAATTAGAGAGATAAAATTTAAGGAGAACTTCCCGTCTAATGATGAAAACTTATATCCAGGCGATTATATAAAAGATTTTGCTCAAAATATTATAAAATCAAATAAAGATTTAAACTTTGAAAATTTTGAGAGTATTTCTGAAAATCTAACTATTCTTTCAATTGAAGAGGCATTAAATCTAATTAAAAAAAATCTTAATAGTCTTGGAATTAATCATGATAGTTTTGTCAGTGAGAAAAAATTGGTTTCTAATAAAGAAGTGGAAAAAGTTGTTCAAATACTTGAAGAGAATAATTTTGTTTATAAAGGAAAGATTAAAGCACCAATCGGAGAGGATAAAAATAATTGGGAAGAGAGAGAGCAGCTTCTTTTTAAATCAACTGATTTTGGTGATGATAAAGATAGAGCATTACAAAAAAGTGATGGCTCATGGACTTATTTTGCAAGTGACGTAGCTTATCATAAAAATAAATTAGACAGAAATTTTGATTGTTTAATAAATATTTTAGGTGCTGATCATGCTGGTTATATAAAAAGAATTTCGTCTTCTGTTGATGCGTTATCTAATTCAAAGATCAAATTAATATGTAAAGTAAGCCAACTAGTAAAACTTATAAAAGATAAAAAACCTTTTAAAATGTCAAAAAGAAAAGGTGATTATATTACTGTCGATGACCTAATCGGTGAAGTTGGTAAAGATGCTACTAGATTTATAATGCTAAATAGAAGTAGTGATGTGGAATTAGATTTTGACTTTGACAATGTTGTGGAGAAGTCAAAAGAAAATCCTCTATATTATGTACAATATGCTTACGCAAGAATAGCTTCTGTATTTAGACATTTAAATAAAGATTTAAGTTCTGAATTAGATATTAATAGTTATGATTTCAGATATTCAGATGATGAAATTCAAATTTTAAAAAAGATAGCTGAATGGCCAAAATGTATAGATATATCATGTAATAGATTGGAGCCACATAGAGTAGCTGTTTATCTTTATGATTTATCATCACTATTTCATTCTTATTGGAATTTAGGAAAAGATAATCCAGATAAACGATTTATTAATGAACAAAAAAAAATTGATAATGATAAATTGATTTTTCTTAAAGTTATTTCCAACGTAATTAAATCAGGTATGAATATTATTGGTGTTTCAACACCAGAAAAAATGTAATGATTAAAGAGATTAAGTATTTAGTATTTATTATCTTAATTTCTTTGTTCTTATTTTTTACTATTCGATATTATTTTTCTGATGAAAACAAAAAAAAGTCATATAGATCATTGAACAATATTGATACGAAAATAAATAATTATGTAAAAAATTTACCTATTTTAAAAAGTGATACTCAAAATATAATTGAATACGTTGAAGAGACCAAATCCAATAAAAAAAAATATAATTTTTGGAAATTGTTAGAAAGCAATGAATAATCGTAGAGCATTTATAGTTGGTCTTAAATCGACTGAAATTAGTTCAAAGGAACAACTTTTTTTAAAAAAATATAAACCATGGGGGGTTATTTTATTTACTAGAAATATTAAGAATTTAAATCAAACTAAAAAACTAACTTCAAAAATAAGAAATATTTTCAATGACAAGAAATATCCTATAATGATTGATCAGGAGGGTGGACGTGTAAGCAGATTAGAAAGTATCATCTCTTTTAAGAATTTGACCTCTGACTTTTTTGGAAAAAAATATGTTAAAGATAAAAAAGATTTTGATATCTACTTTAAAATTTTTATAGATAAAACATCATATTTATTAAAAGAATTAGGAATAAACATCAATTCTGTTCCAGTGTTAGATCTTAAAATTAGTGGTTCCAGTAAAATAATTGGAGACAGATCCTTTTCAAGAGATCCTAATATTGTCTCTAAAATTGGCGATATATGTATTCAAACTTATAAAGAAAATTCAATTGGTACCATTATCAAGCACATACCTGGTCATGGTCTTGCTAAAGTTGATAGTCATTTTTCTACTCCATATATTAATAAAACGCTTAAATATCTTTTAAAAAATGATTTTAAAGCTTTTAAAAATAAAAATTCCTTTTTTGCAATGACTGGTCATTTGATTTTTAATCAAATTGATAATTTCAATACAGTTACTCATTCCAGAAAAATGATAAATATTATTAGAAAAAAAATTGGTTTTAAAAATCTCTTAATTTCTGACGATTTATCAATGAAGAGCCTTAAAAAGGGTCTCAAAATAAATACAATTGATACTTTTAAGGCAGGTTGTAATTTAGCCTTACATTGCAATGGTAAATTAAAAGAAATGGAAATTGTTGGTAAAAACTCACCTTTAGTAAGTAAATTTATAATAAAAAAAACATCACAATTTTACAATATTTTAAGATAATATTGGCATATGTCTTTCAACGATTCTGAATTTTTCAATGTTCAAATTGAAAATTATAATGGTCCTCTAGATGTTTTACTGGATCTTGCAAAAGCTCAAAAAGTAAATTTAGAAAAAATATCAATAACTAAATTAGCAGATCAATTTAATGATTATATTAAAAATGAAACAAATTTAAATTTAGAGACAGCTTCTGAATATTTGTTAATGGCAACATGGTTAGCTTACCTAAAATCAAAATTATTGCTACCCAGCTCTCCAGAGGAAGAGTTCAAACTTCAAGAAGTTGCTGAAAAATTAAAATTACAACTTAAAAAATTAGAATTAATAAGATTATTGTCAGATCAAATGCTTAAGCGTAAACGTCTGGGAAAAGAGATAAGAACAAGAGGCATGAAGGCTGGAATAAGACCAATTTATAATAGTGAATATAATATCAGTTTATTTGACCTTTTAAAAACTTACTCCTCTATTTTAATGACTAAAGATTTTCAAAAAATTAATATCCCAAGACTTCCAGTTTTTACAACTGAAGATGGTATAAAAACCATCAGAGATTTTTTTGGAAAGCTTTTAGATTGGAAGAAATTAGATGATTTGATACCAAAAAATTTTAAAAATGAAAAAAGATTTAAAAGCACTGGAACGGCTGGAATTTTTGCTGGTTCATTAGAGTTAGTTAAAGAGGGAAATTTAAGAATAAAACAAGATGATCTTTTTCAAGAGATTTATATAAAAGAGAATAAATGATTAAAAAGAAGAAAAAAAATAATATAATTGATTTTCCCTCAAAGTTATCAAATGTTGAAAAAGAAATTGAAGCAATAATTTTTGCTGCAGCTGAACCTTTAGATATTAGTACTATTGAAAGTAAAATTTCTAAAAAATCAGATGTAGAAAAAATTCTACAAAAATTACAAAATGAATACAAAGATCGAGGAATAAATTTAGTTTGTATATCTAATAAATGGTCTTTTCGAACGTCTGCTAAATTGTCAAGTTTGATGATACAAGAAAAGACTGTTGAAAAAAAATTATCTAGAGCTGCAATAGAGACTTTATCAATTATCGTTTATCATCAACCTGTAACCCGAGCAGAAATTGAGGAAATTAGAGGTGTAGCTTTTGGAACAAATACTGTTGAGATATTGATGGAATTAGACTGGGTTAAGCCTGGTGGAAGAAAAGATGTACCTGGAAAACCCATTCAATACGTTACGACTGATAATTTTCTTAGTCATTTTAACCTTCAAAAATTGTCTGATTTACCTACTGTTGATGAGTTAGGAGCTGCAGGTTTAATTGATAGCGCTAATATAGACAACGCAATATTTGGTACAGGAAAATTTTACAAGGAGAAACAAGAAGAAAAAAAAGAGGACATTTACTCAAATATTGATGAAATGTTGAGTAGCACTCTTGATAAGGATGAGCAAAAGTAATTTGCTACTTTAAATTTTTAATAAAAAGGTTATAAGTTATTCATGAGTATAGGAATTTGGCAAATAGCTATAGTAGTTATATTAGTTGTTTTACTATTTGGTCGTGGGAAAATATCTAGTTTGATGGGCGATGTAGCCAAGGGTATTAAAAGTTTCAAAAAGGGTATGGCATCTGATGTAACAGATGAGTCAGAACCTAAAAATATTTCTGACGATAATCAGGACAATAATAAATCTAACAACAAAGAATAAACCACATGCCTACAATTGGTTGGTTTGAAATTTTAATTGTAGTAGGTATCGCTATAATTGTCTTGGGTCCAAAAGATTTCCCAGTAATGCTTAAAAAAGTTGGTTCTTGGATTGGTACTGCCAAAAGGTATGTCAATAATATTCAAAATGAGGTCTCCAACATCGATATTGATGAAAATGAAATGAAAGAAAATAAAGAAGATAAGAAAAATGACTAACGATGATAAAGACACAGGTTTTATTAGTCATTTGGCCGAATTAAGAAAAAGGTTAATACATAGTTTCATATTTCTAATTATTTTTTTTATAGGATGCTATTTTTTTGCTGAACATATATATGGTTTTTTAGTTGAACCGTATGCTAAAGCAGTCAAAGACGATGAGACAAATAGAAGATTGATATTTACTGCTCTTCAAGAGACTTTTTTAACTTATCTTAAAGTTTCTTTTTTCACTGCTTTTTTTGTGACTTGTCCATACATTTTAATGCAAATATGGAAATTTATTGCGCCAGGACTTTACAAGCATGAAAAAATTGCGATTCTACCTTATTTAGTTTTAACACCTGTATTATTTTTTTTAGGAGGATTACTTGTCTATTATCTGATAATGCCTTTAGCGATTAAATTTTTTCTTTCATTTGAAAGCTCAGGTATTTCTACCAATTTACCAATCCAATTAGAGGCTAAAGTGAACGAGTATCTATCTTTAGTTATGAAATTAATTTTTGCATTTGGAATAAGTTTTCAGCTTCCAGTTGTTTTAAGTTTGTTAGCAAGAGTGGGATTAGTTGACTCTGATTTTTTAAAAAAAAGAAGAAAATATGTTGTAGTAATTATATTTGCAGCGGCCGCATTATTAACACCACCTGATCCAATAACCCAAATTGGATTAGCGATACCTTTACTAATTTTATATGAATTATCAATTTTTTCAGTAAGGTTTATTGAAAATAAAAATTTAGAAAAATCTGATGCACAATCTTAAAGAGATTAGAAAAGATTTTAATAATTTTAAAAAGTCTTTAGAAAAAAGATCTATTGAAATAGATATTCCAAATTTAGAAAAATTAGATAAAAAAAATAGAGAGTTAATTCAAAAAAAAGAATCTTTAGAGCAAGAAAAAAAAGAAATATCCAAATCTAAGGATAAATCATTGTTTGAAAAATCAAAAAAATTATCTCAAGATATTGATGAGATTACAGAAGAGCAAAAAAAAATTAAAATAGCACTAGATAGTATTTTATCAAATATTCCGAATATTCCACACAAGGATGTTCCGATTGGTAAAGATGAAAATGACAATATTGAAGTCATAAAATCTGGAACAATCCCAAATTTTGATTTTAAAGTTAAAAGTCATTATGAATTAGGTGAAAATCTTGGCATGCTTGATTTTGAATTAGCAACAAAGACTACCGGATCAAGATTTGTTTTTGTGAGAGATAAACTAGCTTTATTGGAAAGAGCATTATCAAATTTTATGTTAAATACTCATGTAACTAAAAATGGTTATAGTGAAATATCACCGCCATTATTAGCTTCAGAAACCACTATGTATGGCACAGGACAATTACCTAAATTCGAAAATGATCAATTTGAAGTTAAAATCGAGGAGGGAAATGAAAGAAAATTTCTTATACCAACAGCTGAGGTCATTTTAACAAATATAGTTAAAGATAAAATTATAAATCAAAAAGATTTACCAATGAGATTTGTTGCTTCAACTCCATGTTTTAGAAAAGAGGCAGGTAGTTATGGTAAGGATACGAAAGGGATGATAAGACAACATCAATTTTATAAGGTTGAACTTGTTAGTATTGTAGAGCAAGAAAATTGTCTAGATGAACTTGAAAGAATGACTAATTGTGCGACTAATATTTTAGATCTACTTGAATTACCTTATCGAAAAGTTATCCTTTGTAGCGGTGATATGGGATTTAGTGCAGAAAAAACTTACGATTTAGAAGTATGGCTACCATCGGAAAATAGATATCGTGAAATATCATCTTGTTCTTCTTGCTCAACGTTTCAAGCGAGCAGAATGAAAGCAAGATATAAAACTCAAAATAAAGATACAAAGTATGTTGGCACATTAAATGGTAGTGGTCTAGCAATAGGTAGAACTTTGATCGCAATTTTAGAAAACTATCAAAAAAAAGATGGCTCTATTATAATCCCAAAAGTGTTGCGTCCTTATATGAATAATTTAGAAAAAATTTCAATTAAATAAAGTTGTTTTAATTCATTAGATAGTATAAATATTCAAATTAAAATTAGGAGTTTTATGGATAGTTCAGGATTTGGTCAGTTTATACCGTTAATATTAATTTTTGTAATATTTTATTTTTTCCTTATTAGACCTCAACAAAAAAAAGTAAAAGAACATAGGACTATGGTCGAAAATTTAAAAAAAGGAGATAAAGTTGTTACATCAGGTGGTATAACTGGGATTATCACAAGGGTTGTAGATAATGACAAAGTTGAGGTTGAAATTGCAGAAAATGTAACTGTTGAAGTCATTAGAGGCACAGGAATTCAAAGCTTAATGAATTCTCAAGAACCAAAGAAATAGTCTAATTTAATAGTGTGTTATATTTTTCTAAATTAAAGATAATTTTCATCCTAATTATATCTTTATTTTTAATTTTGATAGCATCATCGAATTTATTTAAATTTGATAACAATTTTCTTAAAAGGAATATAAATCTTGGTTTAGATCTTCAAGGTGGATCTTATCTTTTATTAGAAATTGATAATAAACCTGTTATTGAACAAAAACTTCAAAATTTGACAATCATTTTACGAGATTATTTTAAAGGAAAAAATATAAAGTTAGTAAATTTTATACTTCAAAATGAAAAAATTCTATTTAAAGTTAATGACAAAGATAAACAAAAAGTCTTAGATATATTTAATGATAAAGAAAGTGAAATAAATCCTTATTACGAAAGATTTAAATCACACCAACTAGAAATAATCGAAGAGAATGATTTTTTAAGTGTATTTTTTTCTAAGCAAGGTTTAGTTAAGCTCAAAACATCTTCACAGGAACAGGCTCTTGAAATAGTAAGAAGGAGAATAGATGAAGTTGGAACAAATGAACCTAATATTCTCAAAAGAGGAAATGACAGAATATTAGTAGAACTTCCTGGCCTTGATGATCCTATGAGAATAAAAACTTTATTAGGAAAAACTGCTAATCTTACATTTAGATTTGTTTCTAATAACAATGAAGATTCATTTGGTAATGAAAAATTAAATTATGAAGATGAAGAAGGGTCAGAATTTGTTAGCAAAAGAATAATACTTAGTGGAGATAATTTACTTGATGCTCAACCAAGGATGGATAGTGAAACAAATGAAACAGTTGTAACATTTAGTTTAGATAGAGTAGGGGCAAAAAGATTTGGTAAAGCAACCTCAAAAGGGATCGGTAGACAATTAGCTATAATTCTTGATGGAAAGATTATTAGTGCTCCAGTTATTCAAGATACAATAGCTGGTGGTTCTGGACAAATTACTGGAGGCTTTACATTTCAGTCAGCAACCGATTTAGCTCTTTTGTTAAGATCAGGGGCATTACCGGCACCGTTAAATATAATTGAGGAAAGAACAGTTGGACCCAGTCTAGGTCAAGATTCGATCGATGCTGGTATAATAGCTCTAGTTATAGGTTTCGTTTTAGTTATAGTTTTTATAATTGTTAAATATAAAATTTTTGGAATAATTACAAATACGGCTTTGATAATTAATTTACTTCTTTTAGTGGGTGTTCTCACATTATTTGAGGCAACCTTAACATTACCAGGTATAGCAGGGATAATTTTAACCGTTGGTATGGCTGTAGATGCAAATGTGTTAATTTTTGAGCGTATAAGAGAAGAACTTAAAAACGAGAAAAATAGATTGATTGCTTTCGATAGTGGTTACTCAAAATCAAAAACTGCAATTCTTGATGCAAATATAACAACTTTATTAGCAGCAATCATATTATTTTTTATGGGCTCAGGTCCTATTAAAGGTTTTTCAATAACTTTAGGTGTCGGGATTTTTACAACTCTATTTTCTGTTTATTTCATCGCAAGGCTTTTGACTGTCTTGTATATTTCAAAAAATAAAAACAAAGAAATCGTTATATAAATGATAGCTTTCAATAAATACTATAACCAATTTAATATACTATCTATATCATTAGTTGCTATTTCTTTATTATTTTTAATATTTAAGGGATTAAATTTTGGAATTGATTTTAAAGGAGGTATTTTAATTGAACTTAGGTCTACAGACTCAAAAGTTAACGTATCATCTTTAAGAGATAGATTTAATCAAATGGATTTAGGAGATGTTTCGGTTAAAAAATTTGGTAATGAAACTGATTATTTAATTAAGTTTGAAAATAAAGATAATAAAAAGAATATTATTGAAGACATTAAAAAAAATTTAGATAAATCATTTGGAAACAATATAGATTTTAGAAGAGTTGAGAATGTTGGCCCTAAAGTAAGTGCTGAATTATTAAAGTCAGGTGTAATTGCTATTTCAGTAGCATTAGCTCTTATGCTAATTTATATTTGGATAAGATTTGAATGGCAATTTAGTCTTGGCGCAATTTGTGCATTATTTCATGATGTAATTGTTACGCTTGGTCTGTTTTCGTTACTAGGTTTGGAAATCAATTTATCAATAATAGCTGCTGTTTTAACAATAGTTGGCTATTCAATGAATGATACAGTAGTTATTTTTGACCGTGTTCGTGAAAATTTAAGAAAATATGCTGATATTAAAATATTTGAATTAACTAATATCTCAATTAATGAAACTTTATCAAGAACCTTAATCACATCAATAACGACACTTTTAGCATTAGTTTCAATTTTTATTTTTGGTGGAGAAATTTTAAAAGGTTTTTCATTGGCGATGATTTTCGGTGTTATTTTTGGAACTTATTCTTCAATTTATATAGCGAACACAATTCTTGTAAGATTAAATGTTTCCCAAAAAACTATTCTAAAAGATGAGGAAAAATTAATATAAATTTTGAGCTATGACCATCGTTAGCAACATTGGTATAGACAATAAAGTGTTTGTTCTTGAGAATAACATTGCAATCTTAGCTGATTTAGCCTTTAACTCTGGATCTGCATCAACAATACCCAAAGCTCTTTTTTGATTGGGCCAGATAACAAACCAAACATTAAATGCCATTATTAAACCAAGCCACATACCAATACCTATAGCTGTATGTTTTGGAACACCTGATCCAATACTTAAGGTCATGGCATCATGTAAGTACCCATTAAGTCCTGCTAGGATTAATCCAGAGATTACAGTAAATGCAGCAGCCCATCTAAAGTAAAATAATGCTGCGGGAGCAATAACTTTTCCAATAGCTGGCTTCTGTTCATCGGGTATTTTTCCCATATTTGGAATTTGAACAAAGTTAAAGTACCATAATAAACCAATCCACATAATCCCAACTAAAACATGAGTATATCGAGCTACCCAACTCCAAAAAAGAGCATCAAAACTAAATCCTCCATTTTGATAAAATAAACCAAGAAACAAAATTATAGCTATGGCAATTGATGTATGAACTGTCTTAGATAATGATGATAGTAAATTAATCACAATAAACTATTTATATCAAATTCAACTGAAATTTACTAATATTTTTTCTAGTTCAAAAGAGGCTTTAAAAATTTTCCTGTATAACTACTGTCTACTTTACAAATTTCCTCAGGTTTTCCTTCTGCGATGATTTTACCTCCTTTTACTCCACCCTCTGGACCCATATCAACAATATAATCAGCTGTTTTTATTACATCAAGATTATGTTCGATTACAACGACAGTATTCCCAAGAGCAACAAATGTATGGAGAATTTCTAACAATTTTTTTATATCGTGTTGGTGTAAGCCAGTAGTAGGTTCATCAAGTATATACATTGTACGTCCAGTAGATCTTTTTGATAATTCTTTTGCGAGCTTTATTCTTTGCGCTTCTCCGCCTGAGAGTGTAGTAGCTTGCTGACCAATTTTTATATAACCTAATCCAACTTTTTTTAGAGTAAGTAATTTGGTCTTTATATTTGTTATATTTTCAAAATATTCACATCCTTCATCAACTGTCATATTTAAAACATCTGCAATACTTTTATCTTTAAATTTTATTTCTAGAGTCTCACGATTATATCTTGTACCTTTACATTCATCACATTGAATATATACATCAGGGAGAAAGTGCATTTCATATGTAATAACTCCGTCACCTTCACAAGCTTCACATCTTCCGCCCTTAACATTAAAAGAAAATCTACCAGGTTTATAACCTCGTGATTTAGATTCAGGTAATGATGTAAACCAGTCTCTTATTGGTCCAAAAGCACCAGTGTATGTTGCTGGATTTGATCTTGGAGTACGACCAATAGGTGATTGATCAATATCAATAACTTTATCTATTAATTCAGTTCCTTTAAAATTTTTAAATGGTTTGGGAATTTTTCTAGATTTATTATTATTTAAAGTTAGGTTCAGGGCATTATAAAGCGTTTGTAAAACTAATGTAGACTTTCCACTTCCAGATACTCCAGTTACACATGTTAAACTTCCTAAGGGTATCTTTAAATTTACGTTATCTAAATTATTTCCTGTAGCACCAGTAATTTCTAAAAATCTTCCATTCTTAGCTAATCTTCTTTTTGGTGGAACTATGATTTTGAGTTTATTTGATAAATATTTTCCAGTAATACTGTCTTTGTTCTGACCTATTTCTTTAAAAGTTCCTTGCGCTACAACTTGGCCACCATTATTACCGGCTTCTGGACCTAGATCAATTATATGATCAGCATTTTCCATTGTCTCTGTATCATGTTCAACAACAATAACAGTATTTCCTAAATCTCTTAATCGTTTTAAAGCATTAATTAATTTTACATTATCTTTTTGATGAAGACCTAT
>CACENB010000011.1 GCA_902561015.1 uncultured Pelagibacteraceae bacterium | reverse complement strand
CCAAAAATAGGACCTGTGATACCCCACATAAGCATTTGCATTCCAATGGCAAAACCAAACGCGGTATTACTGATATTTAAACTCTCATTAAAATCCATAAAAAATAGTCCGAAAGTTTGTCTCACTCCTAAAGAAATTAGAACAACGAAACACGCAGCTATCAAGGTTATAATTGCAGTTTTAGATTGGAAAAATTTTTCAGAAATCATTTTAAATATCTTAACGCTTGTTTGATATCCTGAATTAAGTCTTTAGGGTCTTCTAGTCCTATATGCAATCGGACTAAATGTTCATCTTTTAACAAATTCATATATTTTCTTTTTCCCGTTTCTCTAAATTCTTGATGTAATACCAAACTTTCAAATCCACCCCAGCTATATCCATAACCAAATAATTTAAGCGAATTTACAAATTTTTTGACTGAGTTAGCACTACTTGATTTTATTTTTAAACCCATTAAACCTGACGCTCCTGAGTAATATTTTTTCCACATTCTATAATTTTCTGAATTTTTCTTAAATGGATAGAGTAACTGAATTTTTTTATTTTTTGATAAAAAAGCTGCTACTTTTTTTGCATTTTCACTATGTCTATCTAATCTAACATCAAGAGTTCTTAAACCTCTTGTAATTAAGTAAGCATCATCTGGACCAAGTCTTAATCCTGTAATTTTTTCAGCCATTTTTACTTTATTAAAAACTTTTTTATTTACAGCTAAACTTCCTCCCATCACATCAGAATGACCAGAGTAATATTTAGTTGCTGAAACAATTGACATATCAAATCCTAATTTAATTGGTTTTAAATAATATGGAGTTCCCCATGTATTATCGATAGCTGTGTATATATTGTTTTTTTTTGCAATTGAAATAATTTTGCCCAGGTCTTGAAAATCAAAAGTGTTACTACCAGGATTTTCTACAAAAAATCAGTTTTGTTTTTTTTGTTATGTTATTTTTTAATGTTTTTAAGTCATGAGGATTATAAAAAACTGTTTTTATATTAAATTCTTTTAAATAATTTTGAGTAAGAATCCTTGTCGGACTATAAACTGGATCCGCAACTAACATTTCATCCCCAGGTCTAATAATACTGAATATTGCTAAAAAAACTGATCCAAAACCAGTAGGTGTTGTGAATACATGATAACTATCCTCTAATTTTGTTAATATTCTTTGTAATATATATGTTGTCGATGTCCCCTGCCTTCCATAATCATAATGACCTCCTAAAGGTTTTTTTTTTGCTTTAGTTTGAGTCTTTCTTATATGCTGCATTGATTTAAAAATAATTGTCGAAGCCCTTACAACAGGAGGATTTACTGATTGATTGTGAAAATCTTTTGCGGTGTGTTTTAAGAACGTTTTAAAAGATTTAATCATAAAAAATTTGATATGATAAGCTGACAATGCTATATCCGTATGAAAAATTCAATAAATTAATGAATAGGATTAAATGAGTTACCCAAAGAAACATAGAGGCAGAAGAAAAAATTTAGATAAGTTTAGGTTTCTTTCAAAACATTATAATACAGCTATAAATAAATGTAATTCATATAGATTTTAAGAGAATGAAAGATCCAAACGAACCTTGTTTATTTTGTAATGTTAAAAAAACAGGATACACTCATGATAATAATCTTGCATATGCTAGCTATGACTCTTATCCGGTTACAGAACACCATTGTCTTATTATTCCTAAAAGACATACGATAGACTTTTTTGATCTATCTAACGAGGAATTGCTAGCCTGTAATGATCTTATTAAAATAATTAAAAATGAAATAATAAGAAAAGATAAATCAGTTAAAGGATTTAATTTAGGGACAAATATTGGAAAAGTATCCGGACAATCAATTTTCCATTGTCATTTTCACTTAATTCCTCGTAGAGAAGGAGATGTTGATAATCCTCAGGGTGGAGTAAGATCAGTTATTCCAAATAAACAACATTATAAAAGAAATAATTAATCTTGTATAAAAAGACAAATTGACCTTAGTTTGAGGTTGAACTATTGATACACAATATATAAAATTTAATATAATTCAAAAATTTAACAAAGGCGGAAATGTTAAGTAATAATCCTTTTTCAATTTTATCAGAGTCAATTTCACCGTTGGCAATGCAATCTTTTATTGTAGCTATGATTTTATTGATTGTAATCGGTACAGTCATTCAAATGATACATCATAAAAATCTGACCTATTTTTTTAATAATGCAAAAAAAGCAAAACTTTCAGCAACTAAAAAACTAGGTGTAGGAGAAAGAGTCTCTGTTATTGCTAAAACAACAGTAGTGGATATTGGCACAACTTCAGAACTTGGTTTTGGAAAGAGGAGACTTGCTCATGTTCTAGGAATGTATGGTACAATTTTATTTTGGGTATCTTCGGCTATTTTAGTTTTTTGTTATACAGGTGCTGATAAACCTAGTTCTCAAACTTGGTCAATGCTTTGGCATGTCGGAGCAATACTCACATGCTTAGGAGGATATTGGTTTTGGTTTTTTTTAAGAGTTGACGTTTCTGCTGAAGCTCATCCTTGGTATAGAATTATTAAAGCTGATTTGTTTGTCTTAGCTTTGCTTGCATGTTCAACTTTTGGGTTGGCTTGGTCTTTCACTCAATTCAATGGACAAATTGGTCTGTCTTATTTATTTTTAGTTTTATTCATTGCAGCTAATTTAATTCTATTTGGTGGTGTGTATTGGTCAAAATTTGCACACATGTTTTATAAACCTGGAGCTGCTATTCAAAAAAATTTAGCTGAAGCTGATGGATCAAGAGATAATTTACCTCCACCAGCTGATGCGCCTGAACAATTTGGCTTGGGTATAAAAAGAGAAGAGCCAAAACACTATTAATATGTTACATAGAAAGGATAATTAAAATTATGTCAACTTTTGTATACATGACTAGATGTGATGGCTGTGGTCATTGCGTAGATATTTGCCCTTCAGATATCATGCACATTGATGAAAATATTAGACGTGCAAAAAATATTGAACCAAACTTTTGTTGGGAGTGTTATTCGTGTGTTAAAGCATGTCCTAATCATGCTATTGATGTAAGAGGGTATGCTGATTTTGCCCCAATGGGTCACAGTGTTAGAGTTAGACGAGAAGAAGAAAAAGGAACTATCTCTTGGAAAATAAAATTTAGAAACGGAACAGAGAAAAACTTCGTTTCACCTATAACAACTAAACCTTGGGGAAAATTTATTCCTAAGCTTGCAGAAGGGGACACACCCAATCAAGGAGAAATTAATTCACAGAGATTATATAGTGAGCCAGAGGGTTTAAATACTAATCAAGAATTACCATCGGTCCCAAAAGAGTCTTTTAAAAAAGGAGTTTATTATTAATGGCCAAACATAAGACCCATTATGAAGAGTGTGATGTATTGGTTGTTGGTGGTGGAATGGCTGGAACGGGAGCAACTTTCGAAGCTCGTCATTGGGGTAGAGATTTAAAGATTGTTTGTGTTGAGAAAGCTAACATCGATAGAAGTGGAGCTGTAGCTCAAGGGTTATATGCCATCAACTGTTACATGGGTATGCAGTGGGATGAAAATCAGCCTGAAGATCATGTAAGATATGCCAGAAATGATTTAATGGGAATGGTCAGAGAAGATTTAGGATATGACATGGCTCGACATGTAGACTCGACTGTTCACATGTTTGATGAATGGGGTCTTCCAATGATGAAAAATGAAAAAACAGGAAGATATTTAAGAGAAGGAAAGTGGCAGATTATGATTCATGGTGAGAGTTATAAACCAATTGTAGCTGAAGCAGCAAAAAAATCTGCCGATAAAATTTACAATAGAATAATGGTTACACATTTATTAATGGATGAAGCTCAAGAGAACAGAATTGGTGGAGCAGTTGGCTTTAATATGAGAACTGGAGACTTCCATGTGTTTAGAGCAAAAGCTGTTATCGTCTCTGCAGGTGGAGCATCACATATATTTAAACCAAGAGCTGTAGGTGAGGGTATGGGCAGAACTTGGTACGCGCCGTGGAGTAATGGATCAGCATATGCTTTACCTATAGCAGCTGGTGCAAAGATGACTCAAATGGAAAATAGAATTGTTTTATGTAGATTTAAAGATGGTTATGGACCTGTTGGTGCATACTTTTTACATTTAAAAACATATACTCAAAATGCTAATGGTGAAAACTATGAAAAAAAATGGTACGACCAAACAAAAGAGTTAGTAGGTGAGTATATTGATCACCATCCAACTCCAACATGTTTAAGAAATCACGCATTTATTCAAGAAGTGGCTGCGGGAGGTGGACCAATCCACATGGTGACTAAAGAGGCTTTCCAAGATCCACATTTAGAGACCGTAGGATGGGAAAATTTTTTAGGTATGACAGTTGGGCAAGCTGTTGTTTGGGCTTCGCAAAATATTGATCCAAAATATACCAATCCTGAATTAACAACCTCGGAACCTTATGTGATGGGATCACACGCAACGTGTTCTGGAGCTTGGGTGAGTGGACCAGAAGATTTATCTCCACCTGAATATTTTTGGGGATATAATCGAATGTTAACTATTGATGGCCTATTTGGAGCTGGTGACACTGTTGGTGGAAGCGCTCATAAATTTTCATCAGGCTCATTTACTGAAGGGAGACTAGCAGCCAAAGCAGCAGTGAAATACATACAGGACAAAAAAGCAGACGGAATTAAAGTTTCGGATAAACAATGTGATGACTTCAAAAAAGCTGTTTATAAACCTCTAGATACTTATACTGTTGCTCAAAACGAAATAACTGGGGGAACAGTTTCACCGAGCTATATTTCACCTATTCAAGGTCTACAAAGACTTCAAAAAATTATGGACGAATATGTGGGAGGAATTACCTCTAACTATATGACAAATGGAAACTTATTAAAAAAAGCTCTGCAATTGTTAGACTGGCTTCAAGAAGATTTAGAAAAAGTAGGAGCTGAAGATTATCATCAATTAATGAGAGCTTGGGAATTAAAGCATAGAGCGCTGACTTCTCAGTGTGTGACTGAACATACATTATTTAGAGAAGAAACTCGTTGGCCAGGATATTATTATAGAGGTGATCATATGAAGTTAGATGATGAAAACTGGCATTGTTTGACGGTATCCAGAAGGGATCCTAAAACTGGTAAATTTAGTCTTGAGAAGGTCCCCGTGTATCATATTGTTGATGAAAAAGAGAAGAAAAAAGCTTCTTAATCTAATATTATAAAGAGTAGTCAATGGATCTATTATCTAAATCAGATGAGGAGATATTCGAAATTGGTAAACCCTTCTGGGAAAACTTAGTTAGATCCTCCAATTTGAAAGATTATGGCGGTTTTACCAGAGATTTTTCCACTCAAATGCTTTTCGGAGCTAATGAGGTCGAATTAGGTAAACAATGGGCTAATAACAAACTAATTGTAAACTTAAATGAAACATATGAGCCATTTGGCACTCTAAGAAGAGGTGATCATATAACAGTATTAATAAAGCAGACAAACAAAGAAATCCAAGGTGAATTCTTAGGCAGACTTGTGCTTGGAGTAGAGGATGGCGAGGTTAAAGTTTTTGGTGCAACTATCTACTAAAAAAAGAATTAATTTTTCAATAATAGTTTGACAATTTATCCACCGGGTGTATGAGAAATATAGATGCACCTTCCAAATATAAAAATACCTCAAATACTTTCTGAAAAAAAAACAACATTAATTAAAACTGGAATTTTTTCAGCTATTGTAGCTTGTTGGGGCGTGATCTTATTTGGAACTTTTATAACTTTTAATTAAGTTATATTTAAAGTTTTTTTAGATGGATGTTTTTTTACCTATAGCCCAAGTATTTATTAACCCTGTCGAAATACTTTTAATAAGCGCAATGGTTGGAGTTCTCTCTGGTTTATTTGGTGTAGGTGGTGGTTTCTTAATGACACCCTTTTTAATCTTTATGGGTGTTCCCCCAGCTTATGCAGTTGCTAACGAGGCCAACAATATCTTGGCAACTTCTGTATCTGGATCCACCACTCATTGGTTAAAAAATACTTTAGATTACAAAATGGGATTAATGATTGTAATTGGTGGAACTATAGGAACTGTAGTGGGTATTTTTACTTTCACATATTTTAAAGATATCGGTAAAATAGATACGGTAATTTCTTTAGCCTATATGTACATTCTTGCAATAATTGGGACTCTGATGTTAGTGGAAAGTTTGGGTGAAATTGATAAAGCCAAAAAGAACATTGTAGAGAAAAAAAAATTACATGTTCATTATTGGATACATGGACTTCCTTTTAGAATGAGGTTTCCAAAATCAAAACTATATGAAAGTATATTCACACCGATCATAATTGGATTAGTTGTTGGGTTTATAGCAGCTATAATGGGGATCGGCGGTGCATTTATCTTAGTGCCAGCAATGATTTATATCATCAAGATGCCGACAAAATTAGTTCCTGGAACTTCCTTATTCGTAACAATTTTTGTTAGTGTCATAGTTACATTTCTTCATTCAATTAACTATGGTTCAATAGATCTAATGTTAGTATTGATGTTAGTTATAGGCTCAATAGTCGGAGTACAAGTAGGCCAAAAACTTGGTGAGCAAATTGATAGTTCTGGATTAAAAGCATTATTAGCAATTTTACTATTAATTGTAGGAATAGTAATTGCTTATGATACTTTTTTTGCAGAGGAAATACTGAATGGCACAACACCTATAAGCTCAAAAGACTTAAATTTCTTCTCAAAGTTTATTAAAGAGTTTTCAGAGGATATGCCATTCTTCTATGGATTATTTTCGATTTTATTTGCTGTTATTTTAGGAATTGCAGCTGCATTTATTAGAAGATCAATTTCAAAGTTCAGAGAAAAATATTTTAAAAAACCAGTTAAACAATCTAAATAAAAAATTTTATATAAGTTTCTATAGTTATAATACTCACAACTCCTACAGTTAACATTGCCGTAAATCCAACAACAAAAGGTTTATAACCCATATTTCTAATATCTTTTAAGTTTGTTGATAAGCCTATAGCAGCCATAGCCATAGTTAAGAAAACTTTAGAACTTGCTTTAACAAAATCTATAATTTCAATCCAATTATTATCAGTTGAGAAAACTTCATCACCAACATTTCTTAAAATTATCATCCCAACAAAACCTAAAATAAAATAAGGAAATATACTTAAAATGGAGTAACCCTTTTCTTTTACCTGACCTCTATTATAAAGAAAGGCAAAAAGAGGAATCATCACTATCAAAAAAGTATTTCTTAAAAGCTTTGTGACAGTTGCAATATTTAATGTTTCAGGACTATTGTACTGTTGATCA
Organism: uncultured Pelagibacteraceae bacterium; assembly: GCA_902561015.1. Taxonomy (GTDB): domain Bacteria; phylum Pseudomonadota; class Alphaproteobacteria; order Pelagibacterales; family Pelagibacteraceae; genus Pelagibacter. The sequence goes on along the minus strand of CACENB010000011.1, from coordinate 25,204 downwards.
TATATTAATCCTGCTGCAGCAACTTGTGATGTTTCGTGTATAGCTGTTCCTAAAAAAAGACCTGCAAATAATGAATTTCCCTCAAAATAGAAATTTGAGAAGTAAGGGTAAAACAACATCGACAATATTCCGAATAAAGTAATATTTGCGATTGCATAAGAAATTTCACTTTTATTTGCTTTTATTACAGGCGCGGTTGCCATAATAGCAGTGGTGCCACAAACGCTGCTTCCAATTGATATTAAGTAAGCCATCCGAGTTGGTATCTGAAGTTTTCTAATTAAAAGCTTAATTACGATTAAGACGCTAACTATACAAATTAATATCAATGGAATTGCAATTTTTCCAAACTCTAAAAACTCAAAAGGCTTTAATTGTATGCCTAAACAGATTATGCCAAGTTTTAAGATATAATCTCTACTAAAATCTAATCCTTTTTGAAAACTTTCTCTAATTTTAAAAAAATTTCCAAAGAAAATACCGAGTAGAATTGCTATCATCGCCGTGGAGATTGGACTTTTGGTATATCCTAAAAGATCAATACCAATAATGTTATTAAAACCTTGAGATAGAGAATAAAGAACAAATGCAAGAACTATGCCTGGTATGAACACCAAGTAATTTTTAAAAAACATTCTTTAATTTAGTGATTATGCGCTTCTATAAAGTTTAGTCATAACAAATTCTTTATGACCTAAAGCTTCTGCACAGGTTAATCTTCCATTAGCTACTCTTAGTGTTGTCTCGATAAGCTTATCTCCCGCCTCAGATAAGTTCATTTCTCTTGAAAGAATCTTTGATACATCGCAATCAACATGCTCACTCATGCTTTTAGCTGTTAATGGGTTAGCAGTTAATTTTACAACAGGCTCTATAGGGTTTCCAACTATATTCCCTTGGCCTGTTGGAAATAAATGAATGTTAAATCCTCCTGCAGCTTGAAGTGTAATACATTCTGCTGCTGCTGAAGATGTATCCATGAAGTAAAGTCCTGGACCTTTTGCTGGCTCCTCAGCTGGCTCAAGTACATCTATAAATTTTAAGTTTCCTATTTTTTGAAAATTTCCAAATGCTTTTTCTTCAATTGTGGTTAAACCACCTGCAATATTTCCAGCAGTTGGTTGACTTTCTGAAAGATCATTAGTTGCTTCTTTTAATATAAAATCATTATATTCATTCCATGTCTTCATAAATTTTTCAGAAGCTTCCTTAGTTGCTCCTCTTGCAGCACAGACATTTTCTGCCCCAGTAAGTTCAGATGTCTCACCAAAACATAAATGAACACCTAATGGTTCTAATTTTTCCATTAAATTTCCAACAGTTGGATTTGATGCTAATCCTGATGTTGTATCTGACTCCCCACATTTTACTGAGATCCATAAATCACTCATTGGACACTCTTCTCTTTGTTTTTCAGATGCCCATTGTGAAAATTCTTGCGCTTTTTTTGAAGCTTTCATTACAGTTCCAATATCTCCTGTGCGCTCTATGTGAAAACCTTCAACTGGTTTTCCTGTTTTAGCGATGCCATCAACAATTTTTTTAGTCCATTTTGGCTCAATACCAATCACAATAACCGCGGCTACATTTGGATTACTTCCTGTTCCAATCATTGTTCTAAAATGTAAATCTAAATCCGCTCCAAATTGTAGTCTTCCGTAAGAATGTGGTAATGCAATCGTCCCCTTTATATTGTTAGCGACTGCTTCCGCACATGCGTTAGAAATGTCATCAACAGGCAATATAATTACATGATTTCTAGTTCCCGCTCTGCCGTTTTCTCTTTTATAACCTAAAAAACTTTTTGGGATTTCCATTATTTACCACTTTTTTGTTTTTACATTATGAACATGAACATGTTCACCTTTTTTGATTGCTTTAACTACTTTGCCAATATCATGACCATACTTTAAAATAGTATCACCTTCTTTTAAATCGACCATAGCAATTTTATGACCTAGAGGTATTTCATCTATTGATTGAATAGACGCCGAGCTATCATTTTCCATAATCCAGCATTTACAGTCTTGTTTTGGGGTTATTTTCTCTATCACTACTACACCTACATTATCTTTTTTGTCGTGAATTATGATATCTGTAGCCATATATATAGTGTCGAAATGTTTATTTGAATTTCCAAAAATCTTATATATTAATCGCGACTATTAAGAAATAGTTTTATAAAAAAACTATTACATATACTGGTTTAGAAAGGCTCTATTAATGACAAAAATGACAACAGAGGAAGCTTTTGTAAAAGTTTTACAAATGCACGGTATTGAACATGCTTTTGGTATAATTGGTTCAGCATTCATGCCTATCTCAGATATTTTTCCTGATGCAGGAATTACCTTTTGGGATGTTGCTCATGAAACAAACGGTGGACTAATAGCCGATGGTTACACAAGATCTACTGGAAAAATGTCAATGGTAATCGCACAAAACGGACCAGGTATTACTGGATTAGTAACCCCGATTAAAACAGCTTATTGGAATCACACACCATTACTATTGGTAACACCTCAGGCTGCAAACAAAACAATGGGTCAAGGGGGTTTCCAAGAAGTAGAGCAAATGAATTTGTTCAAAGATATGGTTTGTTACCAAGAGGAAGTTAGAGATCCATCTAGAATGGCAGAAGTTTTAAATAGAGTAATAGAAAAGGCAATCAGAGGTTCAGCACCTGCGCAAATTAATGTTCCAAGAGATTATTGGACTCAAGTGATTGATATTGAGTTACCGCCAATCGTCAGATTAGAAAGACAAGGTGGTGGGGCAGAAGCAATTGATAAAGCTGCAAAACTTTTATCCAATGCAAAATTTCCCGTGATTTTATCTGGTGCAGGAGTTGTTATCGGTGATGCAATTAACGAAACTAAAAAACTTGCAGAAAAATTAGACTCACCTGTTTGTTCAGGTTATCAGCACAATGACAGTTTTCCAGGAAGTCATCCTTTAGCAGTAGGTCCTTTAGGATATAATGGATCAAAAGCAGCTATGGAATTAATTTCTAAAGCTGATGTAGTTTTGGCACTAGGCACAAGATTAAATCCTTTCTCAACATTACCTGGATATGGAATTGATTACTGGCCAAAAAATGCAAGTATTATTCAAGTAGATATTAATCCTGACAGAATTGGTTTAACTAAAAAAGTAACAGTTGGGATAAGTGGTGATGCAAAATTAGTTGCTCAGCAAATAATTGATAAATTATCTTCAACTGCAGGAGATACTGATAGACAAAAAAGAAAAGATTTAATTCATCAGACAAAATCTGCGTGGTTACAAAAATTAGCAAGTTTAGATCATGAGGATGATGATGAGGGAACAGTTTGGAACAAAGAAGCGAGAGAAAGAGATAAAGACAGAATGTCACCAAGACAAGCTTGGCGAGCAATACAATCTGGGATGCCAGAGGATGTAATTATATCTAGTGATATAGGTAATAACTGTGCAATTGGAAATGCTTATCCAACTTTTGAAAAACCAAGAAAATATTTAGCTCCAGGTTTATTCGGTCCTTGCGGTTATGGTTTCCCATCAATTTTGGGTGCAAAGATTGGATGCCCAGATACACCTGTAATTGGTTTTGCAGGGGATGGAGCATTTGGAATTAGTATGAATGAGATGAGCTCGTGTGCAAGAGAAGAGTGGCCGGCAATTACAATGGTTATCTTTAGAAATTATCAATGGGGTGCAGAAAAAAGAAATACTACTTTATGGTTTGATAATAACTTTGTTGGAACAGAACTTGATCCAGAATTAAGTTTTGCAAAAGTTGCAGATGCTTGTGGTTTAAAGGGAGTAACTGTTAGAACAATGGAAGAAACAACGGAGGCCATCAAAAAATCATGTGAAGATCAAAAAAAAGGTATTACCACATTTATAGAGGTAATATTGAATCAAGAATTGGGTGAGCCTTTTAGACGAGATGCAATGAAAAAACCTGTGAGAGTGGCTGGGATAAATAAAAAAGATATGAGGCCACAAAAATCTCTAAATGGATGAAATTAAGATAAGTTCTAATAGAAGCTTTGGTATAGTATTTTTTATAGTTTTTTTATTAATAGCACTTTATCCACTTTTAAAAGGTAATGATTTAAGAATTTGGTCATTAATAATCTCATTTATTTTTCTGGCGCTTGGTTTGATAAATTCAAAAATTCTTACGCCTTTAAATAGATTATGGTTTAAATTTGGACTACTACTTGGAAAAATTATATCACCTTTAGTGATGGGTATTATATTTTTTGTAGTTGTAACACCTATTGGAATTATTATGAGGTTACTTAAGAAAGATTTATTAAACTTAAAATATAACAAAAAAGAGTCTTATTGGATTGAAAAAAGTGGACCAAAAAGTAAAATGAAAAATCAGTTTTAGAATGAGTTTTATAAAAGAATTTTGGGAATTTCTAAAGGTAAGAAAAAAATATTGGCTCTTACCTATAATAATAGTTCTCGTTTTATTTGGTGGATTGATTGTCCTAACCCAAGGTTCTGCAGTAGCACCATTTATTTATACAATTTTTTAAAGTGACTTCAATTTTAGGTATTTCTGCATTTTATCACGATAGTGCAGCCTGTCTATTAAAAGATGGCAAGATAATTGCAGCGGCACAAGAGGAAAGATTTTCAAGAAAAAAACATGATCCAAGATACCCTCATCATGCTATTGAATTTGTTTTAAAATATTCAAATATGAAATTGAGCGAAATTGATCAAATTGTTTTTTTTGAGAAACCTTTTTTAAAATTTGAGAGATTATTAGAAACCTACGTCGCCTTTGCACCAAGAGGATTTGTTTCATTTGCAAAAGCGATGCCATTATGGATTAAAGAGAAACTTTTTCAGAAAAATCTTTTATTCAATAAGCTAAAAAAACATGATGAAAATTTTAAATCTGATGAAAATATTTTTTTTTCCGATCATCATTTAAGTCATGCAGCTAGCGCTTTTTTTCCATCACCTTTTGAAGAAGCAGTCGTATTAACTGCCGATGGTGTTGGTGAATGGGCAACAACCACTGTAGCTGTTGGAAAAAAAAATGATTTAGAAATAAAAAAAGAAATTCATTTTCCACATTCACTAGGGCTTTTATATTCTGCTTTTACTTACTACACAGGCTTTAAAGTAAATAGTGGAGAGTACAAACTTATGGGTTTAGCACCTTATGGAAGTCCAATTTATGAAGATAAGGTGAAAGAGTTAGTTGATATAAAAGATGATGGAACTTTCAGACTAGATCAAAAATATTTTAATTATGCAACTGGTCTTACTATGACCAACGAAAAGTTTCATAATTTATTTGGACAAAAACCCCGTGATCCAAAAATTGAAAAGATTACTCAATTTCATATGGATATCGCAGCTTCAATTCAGAAAGTAACAGAGGAAATAATGATCAAGTTAGCAAAAGCTATTCGTCAAGAATATAACATCAATAATTTATGTTTAGCAGGTGGTGTAGCTTTAAATTGTGTCGCTAACGGAAAAATTCTTAAGGAAAAGATTTTTGACAATATTTGGATCCAACCTGCTGCAGGAGATGCTGGCGGGTCTTTAGGTGCAGCTCTAGCTCTTTGGCATATTGAACAGAAAAAAGAGAGAGTTGTTAATTCAAATGATGACATGAAAGGTTCATATTTAGGAACCGAATTCAATCAAGAGGAAATTGAAAAAGAATTAAAGTCAGTAGGGGCGAATTTTGAGACAATAGAATATGAAGATTTGATAAGTAAGACAGCAGAGTTTTTATCAAATGAAAAAGCGATAGGTTGGTTTCAAGGGAGAATGGAGTTTGGACCAAGAGCCTTAGGTGCGAGATCAATTTTAGGTGATCCAAGATCAGATAAAATGCAAAAAAATCTTAATTTAAAAGTTAAATATCGAGAAAGCTTCAGACCTTTTGCTCCATCAATTTTAAAAGAAGATTTATCTGATTGGTTTAATATAAATGTAGATAGTCCTTATATGTTGTTAGTAGCTGACGTAAATTCAAATAAAAAAATTGAAATGAACGAAGAACAAAAGAAACTTTTTGGTATTGATAAATTAAACATCAAAAGATCTGAAATACCAGCAGTAACTCATGTTGATTATTCTGCGAGAATACAAACTGTTACAAAAGAGACTAATAAACCTTATTATGATTTAATCTCAAAATTTAAAGAAAAAACTGGTTGCCCAGTGATAGTTAATACATCATTTAATGTGAGAGGAGAGCCTATAGTTAATTCTCCAACAGATGCTTTTAATTGCTTCATGGGAACAGAGTTGGACTATTTAGTTATAGGAAATTGTATTTTAGAAAAATCAAAACAAGATCCAAATCTCAAAAAAGATTACACTAAGGAATTTGAATTAGATTGATTGGTAGAGGAGTTCTGTTGCCAGGTGCACCCATTAATGCAAATCTGGCCAATTTTTATCATTGTATCTATCAATCTCCTTTTTACTGAAAGGTCTAAATAATACCCAACCAATAACAATTACTAGAGATAAAAGTATTAATGTTTGCATAATTTAATTTATTACAGACATGGGATCTAGTCTAGTCTGAAACCAATTAACTCTAAAATCTAAATGTGGACCTGTGGATCTTCCGGTTGATCCTACCGTTCCAATGATATCTCCTTGATTTATTTTATCACCTACTGAAACCATTACACTTTCAAGATGTGAATATATTGTGGAAATACCATGTCCATGATCCATAATTATAGTCCCGCCAGTATAATACAAATCATCCTCTGCCATTGTTACTGTCCCAGAGCCTGATGATTTAATCATAGTTCCTTTTTTAGCTGCAATATCAATTCCATAATGTGGCCACTTAGGTTTGCCATTTAAAATTCTTTGACTTCCATAAACTCCACTTATAATTCCTTTAACTGGCATAATGAATTGATTTTTAAAAAAAGGTAAGTCAGAATTAATTGCTCTTGCTTTTCCTATCTTATTGTTTTCTTCTTTAATTCTTTTGTAAACTGACTCTGGTGGAGTGACCTTACTTTCCTCTAGTCCATCTATTCTTTGAATATTATATTTTCTTTTTAAAACTTTCTTTAATATTTTCTCTTTTTTACCATCTTGAATTTTCGTTATGGTGAGGTCAAATTTTCTATCTCTATCTATGCCAAAAGCAAAAAAACCATCCTTAGATACTTTAACTTCTTTTTTATCAATTATGATTTTTGCTGTAGGATTTGTAACACCAACAATAAAATGACCCTGTAAAAATTTGCCTTTAAATTCAATAGCGTTTGAGTGAGTAGGAATGAGAAAGATTATAAAAAAAAATAATCTAAATATTATTTTGCTGTCCATCCACCATCAACCAATAATGAAGTTCCTGTAATCATCGAAGCTGCATCAGAAGCTAAAAATACTACAGCCGAAGCTACTTCAGATAGTTCTGCAAATCTTCCTAAGGGAATATTATTCAGCATATCTCTTTTAAATTTTTTATCTTTCAAAAACTTTTTAGTCATGGGAGTTACAACAAAGGTTGGGCAAACAGTATTAACTCTAATGTTATATTTTGCTAAATCTATGGACATTCCTTTGGTTAAACCCTCTAAACCAAATTTATTCATGTTATAGACACTCCTTATAGGTCCACCTACATGCCCCATTTGCGATGACATGTTTACAATAGATCCTCCTAATTTTTTTCTATTTTTTGACTTTATCATTTTTAACGCGCAAAGATGTGCCAAGTTAAAACTCGCTATTGTATTAATCTTAACCATATATTCCATATCTTCCTTTTTAACTTTGGTAAAATGGGCTGGTCTATTGTTTCCTGCATTATTAATTAAGATATCTATTTTTGGCTGTTTATTGATAATTTTTTTAACTTCATCGTAATTTGTAATATCACAAACATAAGATTTACATTTTGATTTAAATTTTTTTATTTTCTTAGAAACTTCATTTAAATCTTTATTAGTTCTACTTATAATGATTAAATTTGCTCCAGCTTCAGCCAAAGCAATTGCACAAGCTCTCCCAATTCCTTTACCTGCACCAGTTACAACTGCAGTTTTGTTTTTAAAATTATAATTTTTAAGGAACATTATAAAAATAATATTTTAATATCAGTGTAAATCAACTCAATAGCAACAATAAGTATCGCAATTAAGCCAGCCCAAGCTATCCATTTATACTTTTTTATCCAATTAGATATTAATGTTGCAGCTGTTGCCATTAAAACAATTGATAAAACTAGTCCAAAAACTAATAGGTAGTAATGATCTCCAGCTGCTCCAGCAACCCCCAAAACATTATCTAAACTCATGGTAAAATCAGCTAACAAAATTGTCCAAATTGCTTTTAAGAAACTTGAATTATCTACTTTAATGTCACTATCATGATTTGAACCTTTCACAACATCAACGTAAAGCTTGTAGACAATATAAAGTAAAAGTAACCCACCAATTAATCTTAAGCCAGTTATCTGCAACAAATAAGCTGTCAATAATGTTAAAATTATTCTTAAAACAACTGCGCCACCAATACCCCAAAAAATAATTTTCTTTCTTTGCTCTAAAGGAAATTTTGAGGCAACCATTCCAATAATAATTGCATTATCTCCTGCAAGCACAAGATCTATTAAGATTATTTGCGTTAAGATAGTAATTTTTTCTGGTGTAACAAAATCAGCGAACATTAACTCCTAAGTATCATATCAGCACCTTTTTCTGCAATCATTATTGTCGGTGCATTAGTATTACCAGAAGTTATATTAGGCATTATAGATGCATCGATAACTCTTAAATTATTTAAACCTTTAACTTTAAGTGTTTCATCAACTACCGCCATATCATCTTGACCCATCTTGCATGTACCAACAGGATGAAAAATAGTTTGAGCATAATCTGCACCAGCTTTTACCAGCTCTTCATCATCATTAATATTTATTCCCGGTCTATATTCTTCAGGGTTATATTTTTTAAAAGTCTCAGACTCCATTACAATTTTCCTTGTAAGTTTTAATCCCTTAGCAGCAATCATTCGATCATGTTCTGTTGATAGATAATTAAGTTTTACTTTTGCATAAATTCTAGAGTCTTTATTGGTAATATTTACGTGACCTCTACTAGTCGGTCTAATGTTCGATACAGTCGGAGTAAAAGCATGGAAATCATGATTCTTTGTTGCACCTAAAGTATCCATACTCATTGGTTGAACATGCCATTGAAGATCTGGTAATTCTAAAGAGGGATCACTTTTAGCAAACATGCACATTTGACTTGCACCCATTGTCATTGGTCCACTTCTATTGAAAACATATTCTAGTCCAATCATTAATTTACCGAACAAGCTATTAATTTTTTTATTCAACGACTTGAGCCCGTGAATTTTATAAATTGGTCTAAACATTAGGTGATCTTGGAGATTTTCTCCTACTCCTTTTAGATCATGAACCATCTCTATACCTAAATTTTTTAGCTTATCAGAATTACCTATTCCGGAGGTTTGTAAAATTTGTGGAGAACCAATAGATCCAGAAGATAAGATAACCTCTTTATTTACTATAACTTTTTTAAGCTCGTTCTCTTGCCAATATTCAACACTTTTTGTTGTTCTATTTTCAAAGTTAATTTTTTTCACATGAGCTTTGGTAACGATTTTTAAATTTGTTCTATGCTTTATTGGATTTAAATATCCAACTGCAGTACTACATCTAAAACCATCTTTTTCAGTAACTTGGAAATATCCGCAACCATGATTATTACCAGTATTAAAATCTTTAGTTTTAGGTATACCAAATTCTTCAGCAGCATTTTGAAACTCATTTAGTAATGGTAGCTGTATTCTTTGGTCAGACACAGATAAAGGACCACCAACTCCATGAAAATCATCTTTTCCACGCTCTTGATTTTCTGCTTTGATGAAATATGGAAGAACATCGTCCCAACCCCAACCAGTATTACCTAATTGTCGCCAAATATCATAATCTCTACTTTGGCCCCTAATATATAACAAACCATTAATTGCTGAACTTCCACCTAAAGTTTTTCCTCTTGGATACCTAATGGAGCGATTATTCATTGTTTCATCTGGTTCAGTTTTGTAACACCAATCAACAGAGGGGTTGTGCATAGTCTTAAAATATCCAACAGGAATATGTATCCAAGGATAATTATCTTTTCCTCCTGCTTCAATTAATAAGACTTTATTTTGTGAATTTTCAGAAAGTCTATTTGCAAGGACACATCCAGCAGACCCTGCGCCAATAATTATAAAATCAAAATTTTCCATTTCTAGTTGAATTAATTTTTTACTTAATTTAATTAATCATCTTTACACTCATATCAAACGATTGTCACTTGTATCAGGTTTGTTTTTCTGATTGAATTGATTAAGTTAAATTTAACTAACAAGAGGAAATATAATGAAAAAAATCATTTCAATGTTATTTGCATCTGTTTTAGTGCTTGGATTTGTATCTAATGCTAACGCTGCAAAAACACTAAAATGTCAGACAGTTCTTAACACTAAAGCTGATGAAGTGAAAATGTTAAAGGACTTTACTGATACAGTAACTGAATTAACAGCGGGTTCGTTAAAATTCGAAATTTTACCTGCGGGCGCTGTTGTTGGAGTTAAGGAAACTCTTGATGCTGTTGATAAAGGACTGATTGATTGTGGTTTCGCATGGACTCACTATTGGTCAGGGGATCATCCTGCTGCTATGTTATTTGGTTCGCCAGTAGCTGGTGGTGGAGTTGGTATCGACAATATCGCATTCCTATCATGGTTCCAATACGGTGGTGGTAAAGAATTATACGACCAACTTTGGAAAGAAATGGGAAGAGACATAAAAGGATTTATGATTCAACCAGTTGGTCCAGAAGCTTTAGGTTGGTTTCCAAAACCAATTAAAGATATGGCCGACTTTAGAAAATATAAGTTCAGAACTCCTCCAGGAATTCCAGGACAAACATACAAAGACATAGGTATAGCTTCTGTTGCAATGGGTGGTGGAGATATTTTACCAGCTCTTGAAGCAGGAACAATCGATGCTGCTGAATGGTGTTGTCCAAAACCAGACTTAACATTTGGTTTCCAAAAAGTATTAAAGCATTATTATTTACAAGGTTTACATCAAGTAGTGGTAAATGCTGACTTTTATATTACTGGAAAAACTTATAATGCTATGAGCGCTCATGAGAAGAAGTCTCTTGAAGTTGCTGCTAATGCTTCATTAGCAAAATCTTTAAGTTACAGAATCTATGAGAATGGTAAAGCTCTTAGAGAGTTAACTACTAAACATGGAGTAATCTTAGAGGACACTCCTTCTGATTATTTCACAGAATATATGGCTGCTGCAAAAGCATCTTTGAACAAGAATGCTAAAGATAACAAATTCTTTAATGAAGTTTATACTTCAATGAAGAATTTTGCTGATGTAGCTGTTCCTTTCTGGAGTGGTGCTCAAATGTCAAATGCGAAGCTAGGAATGGCTCACGCAGCAACATTAAAGTAATCAGTAATTAATCTTAATTTAATTAGAGCGGACTTTTGAGTCCGCTCTAATTTTTTAATTCAAACTTATGGCAGACGAACCAGGTAAACTAGATATATCAGATGAAATGATTGCCGAAAGGCGTGGTGGTTCGGGAAAAATGCCTGATGACATGCCATTATGGATGGCAAAATCCATTACAGGAATTGATAAATTTAGTAAGTGGATAGGTAATATTGTTTGTTGGATATTGATGCCATTAATTTTTGCAATGACTTATGAAGTTCTTGCAAGAAAATTATTTTTAGCACCAACTATTTGGGCTTATGACATAAGCCGATTTTTATATGGAGCACTTTTTATGTTGGGTGCTGGTTATGCTCTTTCTAGAGGAGTTCATATAAGAGCAGATTTTTTGTACAGAAATTTTAAAACTAAAAACCAAGGTCTGATAGATTTTTGGTTATATCTACTATTCTATTTTCCAGGTCTAATTGTTTTTCTTTACATGACTGTTGGGTTTGTTGGCGAGTCAATTCAAAGAGGAGAAAGAGGCATGGATACCACATGGATGCCTTATATGTGGCCAATTAAAACTTGTTTGCTTATTGGTATAATTTTTTTACTAATTCAAGGTGTTTCTGAGTTACTCAAAAGTTATTGGGCTGCTAAAAAAGGTGAGTGGCCTGGAGAAACTAAATGATTGCTGAGTTTATAGACCCAGCAATCTTAGGCTTTATTCTTGTTGGAGTAATGTTATTTGCAATATTTGTTGGTTTCCCGATTTCATTTACACTAATTTTTTTAGGTTTTGTTTTTGGTTATTTGGGATTTGGAAAATTAGTTTTTTATTTAATGACTCTCCAATTCTCTATGGTTATGACTGAACAAACACTCGCCGCCGTCCCACTCTTTGTCTTTATGGGAATTATGATGGAACAAGCTGGATTAATGGAAAGATTATTTTCAGCATTCCAGATGATGTTAGCAAAAGTTAAGGGGTCTTTATATTATGCAGTTTTATTTGTTTCTGTAATTTTTGCAGCTGCAACAGGGATTGTGGGAGCATCAGTGACCATTCTAGGAATTATGGCTGCAAAATCAATGAATAGATCCGGTTACGATGTGAGACTTGCGGCTGGGACTATTACTGCTGGAGGAACTTTAGGAATACTAATCCCACCAAGTATTATGTTAGTTGTTATGGGCCCTATAATGGAAATTCCAGTAATAGATTTATTTGCCGCTGCAATTTTACCAGGAATTCTTCTTGCAAGTTTATACGCAGGTTACACAACAATTAGATGTATGATTAATCCTAAATTAGGACCAGTCATTCCTGATGATATGAGAGCTGCGAGTATGAAAGATGTTTGGATTGAATTTTTTTTAGGGTTAGTGCCACCAGCAGCTTTGGTGTTTGCAGCATTAGGAAGTATTTTATTTGGTTTTGCCACTCCAACTGAAGCTGCAGGATGTGGGGCTATGGGAGCTTTACTTCTTTCATTAGCTTATAAAAAATTGACTCTTCCAAAATTACAAGAAGCATTAGTCAAAACATTAGAGATAACTGCATTGATTATGGTTTTAGTTGCAGCTTCAAATTTTTTTGGCGCTGTTTTTGCAAGATTAGGAACACCGACTTTATTGACAGAGTTTTTATTAGGTCTTGAAATGAATAAGTATCTTATTTTAGCGATGGTTATGGTAATGATTTTTTTATTGGGATGGCCTTTAGAATGGGTACCTATAGTAATGATTATTGTTCCAATTATTTTACCATTGATTGAAGCATTAGGATTTAATTTAACTTGGTTTGCAATACTAGTAGCTGTGAATTTACAAACCGCCTGGTTATCACCACCTGTTGCGCTTTCAGCTTATTTTTTAAAAGGTGTTGTACCTGAGTGGGATTTGAAAGATATTTATTATGGTATGATGCAGTTTATGGTGCTGCAAGTATTTGGTTTAATTTTAATTATTATATTTCCTAAAATTGCATTATGGTTACCAACTCTCTTATATGGACAGTAGATTGTTAAAGTTCTATATTGTCTGAGTGAATCAGCAAAAATCAAATAAAACACTAGTTAATTGGGATTTAGTAACAGTAAATCCAAGCAATAAAAATTGGAACTGGAAAGATTTATTTTGTTTTTGGGGAGTTGGCATTCAAAGTGTAATTGGATTTTCTTTGATCGCATCTCTCTATGTCGTATATGATTTAAATACTTTTGTAGTTTTGTTTGGAACAGTTTTTGCCTCTTTATTGGTTTATTTTTTTTCAAATTTAATTGGTAAGCCATCTCAAAAATTTGGATTACCATTTGTAGTTTTATTGAGATCCTCAATGGGAGTGAGAGGAGCACAGTATATCGGATTTTTGAGAAGTATAGTTGGTATATTTATGTTTGGAATTCAAACATATTTTTTATCAAAAGCATTGGGATATTTATTAAGAATTTTAATTTTTTCTATTGATAAAACTCTTTTACAACAAGAAATTTTTCTTATTTTTTTTATTGGATTAAATATCATAGATTGGATTTCAATTGTAGTCTCTATGGCGTTGCAAGTTATTTTATTTAGTATCGGAATGAATTATAACAAAAAAATTATTAATTTTTCTGCAATCGTTGTCTATTCCGGGATGGCGTTATTCTTTTTTATAGTTTTATTAAGTGATGTTAAATTTACAGTTAATGCATTTTTAGCTGCTTTAAGTTTTGAAAATTTTGCTGATAAAAATAATATTATACCTTTGATAACTGTATCAGGAACGCTTTTTGCTTATTTTTCGATTGTTATTTTAAGTTTTGGTGACTTTTCAAGGTATATTGAAAATGAAAACCAACTCAAAAAAGGGAATTTAACTTTAATATTGAATTTAATAATTTTTTCTTTTTTTGCACTTTTTATTGTCATAGGTGCAGATGCTTTTCTAAAACAAAGTCCTGAAAATATTGAAAAAATACTTACAAATCCTACGGACATAATTGGTAAGTTGAATAATTTATTATTAACTAATTTAGTTTTGATTTTTATAATTATTGCCTCAGCTTCTACAAATTTAATTGCTAATTTTATTCCATCGCAATACTCTCTTATTAATTTATTTCCTACATCATTATCATTCAAAAGCTCAGGATTAGTGATAGGTTTAATCGGACTTCTAATAGGAGTTTTTTGGCTTACTGTTTTAAGTCAAATAGGAATTTTATCAATAATAGACACAATTGGAGCTTTTTTTGGTCCAATTTTTGGAATAATGATTTCTGATTATTATTTTATTAGAAAGGGTAATTTGATTAATAAAGATATTTATTCCCTAGAAAAAAATGGGTCGTATTATTTTTCAGGTGGTTGGCATATAAAAGGTACATATTCTTTATTTTTGGGATTTATTTTCTCGTCCGCAACAATTTGGAACCCTAATTTAATGTTTTTACAATCTTATGCATGGATTATTGGCGCATTAATTTCCTCAATAACTTATTACTTTTTGGCAAAAAAATAATTTAATGGACAAGATTACATTTAGTTTTGAGAATAGGACTGCAGTTGTAACAGGTGGAGCTCAAGGATTTGGATTTGATATAGCTAGGAGATTTTTGAACTCAGGCGCTAAAGTAATAATTTGGGATAACGATCCAGACACACTAAAAAAGTCTGTTAAAGAACTCAACAGTACAAATTTAACCTCAAATGTTGTTGACGTATCAAAATTTGAAGAAGTTGAAAATTGCACCAATGAAATCGTGAAAAACTCCAACATTGATATATTAATCAATAACGCAGGGATAACTGGTCCTACTGCCCCATTATGGGAATATGATCTAGGGAAGTGGAAAAAAGTAGTAGATATTAATTTAATGGGAACCTTTAATTGTTGCAAAGCAATAGTACCAAATATGATCAAGAATAACTACGGAAGAATTGTTAATGTAGCATCAGTTGCAGGAAAAGATGGCAATGCAAATGCAAGTGCGTATAGTGCAGGAAAAGCTGGTGCTATAGGACTGACAAAATCTTTAGGTAAAGAGCTTGCTGATAAAAATATCGCAGTAAATGCAGTCACTCCTGCTGGGGCTAAAACACGTATTTTAGATCAAATGACTAAAGAACATGTTCAAAGAATGCTTTCCAAGGTGCCCAGAGGTCGATTTCTTGAAGTCGAGGAAT
The DNA here is from genome assembly GCA_902561015.1 of uncultured Pelagibacteraceae bacterium. Lineage (GTDB taxonomy): Bacteria > Pseudomonadota > Alphaproteobacteria > Pelagibacterales > Pelagibacteraceae > Pelagibacter. The sequence continues at coordinate 9,546 of CACENB010000011.1, read as the reverse complement.
TTACATCTTTAGTTTGCTGGCTCTCATCAGAGGAAAATACATTCTCTACAGCGGCAGTTTTTGACATAAGTGGTGGTCGTTCGACTTATTAACTTTTTGGTTTTGCTTCAACTATTTTAGTGTGAATTGTCTTGGCTCGGCTCATTTTAACATCATTTGACATCACTGGTGCAAAAATCATAATCGACCAGTAAATTAACAGTATAAAAATTGAAATTGTCTTCATTATTTATTTATATTAGCTAAAAATGATTTTTGAATGTTTAAATTTTGTCAAAATCATGTATTAACGATTTCTTTGAAAAAATTTTAAATGAATATTTTAACCAAAATCTTAATTTTTATTTTTGTAACTATTGGAACAGGATTTGCGAATGAAATTAAAGTTTTTAATTTTACCACAGATGAACTGTCAAACTTAGAGGTTCGAAAGGTGAGAGGGGCCGAAAATAAGACAATTTATACAATTGGATCAAATGAAAATGGAAATTTCTTAAAAGCTGTGGCTGATAATGCAGCTTCTGGATTAGGAAAAGAGGTCAAAATTGATCTAAACAAAACTCCATTCATAAATATAACTTGGAAAATAGAAAAAGATCTACCCGGAATAAAAGAAAATACCAAAAAAGGACATGATTTTGCTGCAAGAGTTTTTGCAGTTAAAAAAACTGGTGCAACACCTTTATCTAATAGGGCTATAAATTACGTTTTCTCAAGCAATAGTGAGATTGGTTTTAGCTCACCAAGCCCCTATACTAAAAAATCTATTGATAATGTTTTGGCAAGTACAAAAAAAAATTTAAATGAATGGGTTACCGTTAAAACAAATGTGAAAGAAGATTTTAAAAGATTTCACGATCTAGATGTTGATGAGTTAGATGGATTAGCGATTATGTCTGATACAGATAACTCTAAAATGAAAGCTATAGCTTATTACCAAAACATATATTTCTCAGAAAATTAATTATAATTTCAAATATTTTTTTAAAAAGATATTAAAAAAAGCTAAAATCACAGCTACCAAAACATCTTCATGAGGACTAGCACCAGGATAACCAAAGTTCCATGCAATAACCAATACTAACCAAATAACAAAGATATTCATTTTATTTTATTTCTTAGATTCTATAAAATTAATCAATTATTTGATATAGTTATTTAATGCACGAAAACTTCTTTCATAAATTAAAAGTATATTACGAGGATACAGATTCTGGTGGTGTAGTTTACTATGCAAATTATTTAAAATTCTTAGAAAGAGCTAGAACAGAAGCATTATTTTCAATTGGTTACAGTAATAATAAAATTCAAGAAGAATTTAAATCTTTAATAATAGTTAAATCCTGTAATATAGATTATAAAAAATCTGCTTATTTAGAGGATGAATTGACTATAAGATCTTTTGTTAAATCAATCACTAAAACTTCTTTTTTTATGAATCAAATAATTACTAAAAATAATGAACTAATTGTTGAGGCACAAATTCACTTAGTCTTTGTTAATAAAGATGGCAAACCTATAAAGATACCTGATCAGATTTACTCAAAATTTAAACCATACTTTTGTGATAGTATTAAGAAGTAGCCAATCTCTTTGCTTTTTTAAATAATTTTATCATCATTTTTTCAGAAATTAATTTTGTATTAACGTTTCTTGGACTTGGATGATAACTTGATAAAATTATTAAACCATTAGGTAACTCATGTGTTTTATTGTGTTTAAAAATAAATTTTTGTTCTATATTAAATTTTTGTTTGTACAATTTCACACAATTATCAAAAGCAACTTTTCCTAATGTAACTATAACTTTCAAATTCTTTAAAAATAATATTTCCTTATCAAAAAAATTAGAGCAGTTAGAAATTTCAATGCTTAGTGGTTTATCTTCAGGAGGCACACACTTAAGAATATTAGTAATATAAGTAGATTTTAGTTTTAAATTATCTTCTAGATTTTTTGATAACGGAGAATTTGAAATTCCTACCTTGTGCAAACATTTAAATAAAAAATCTCCTGATTTATCTCCAGTAAATGCTCTACCAGTTCTGGTACCACCATGAGCAGCAGGCGCTAGTCCGATGATAGCCATTTTAGAGCTTAAGTCTCCAAATCCAGGCACCGGTTTTCCCCAATAAAGCTCATCTCTATTTTGTTTTCTCTTTATTGAACTTACTTTGCGGATAAACTTAACTAATCTTGGACACTTTTTACAATTAACTATTGTTTTATTCAAATCGTTTAATCTAATATCCATAAATGAAATTTTTTAACTTCCTAATAATAATATTTATATCTTTAGCATCATCTATTAAAGCAGATTTAAATGAAAATTTAATAAATCAATTAGAAGAGGGTGGAAAATTAATATTTATAAGACATGCATATGCACCTGGAAGTGGAGATCCAAATAATTTCAATTTAAACGATTGTTCGACACAAAGAAATCTAAGTGAGGAGGGAAAAAAACAGGCTAAATCTATCGGTAAATTTTTTATTAAAAATGAAATTAAAATTGATAAAGTTTTATCAAGTGAATGGTGTAGATGCAAAGAAACAGCAAAAATTGCATTTAAAGACTTTACAACAAAGAGTTTTTTAAATTCTTTCTACAGCTCTAAATTTGCAAAAAATAGGGAGAAACAGGTTAAAGCATTGAAAGAATATATTAAAAATTATAAAAAAAATAATAATGAGAATTTAGTTTTAGTTACTCATTATGTTTTAATATCGGAAATTTTAAACTATGGATCATCATCGGGTGAAATAGTTGTATCTGATAAAAATTTTAATATTATAGATACTCAAGAAATATCTTATTGAATCATGTCATCAAAAAGAGCAATGAAACAAGCACAAAAACAGGCCTATGCTAGACACAGGAGCAACATAACAAATAGTAGGTTTGGATCAAGAAAGAAAAATTTCAATAAAAAAAATAAAAAGAACTAACTTTCTTTTTCAAATTTTTCTATTTTTTTACACGTTGATATTTTTGAAAGGCCTTCCTCATCGTTAAGGACCGTTCTCATGAAAATTTCTTTTTTATCTTTTTCAAATAAAATTTGGGTATAAAATTGTGGATATCCATGCTTGTGAGTTAAAATTTTTCCATCCTCTTCGTAGATATTTTGGACGTAAGAATTAGATTTTTTTACACTTAAATCCGTTAATCTGTATTTTTGGAATGTTTTTTCTTTATAAACATAATTTCTAGTCATTATTCGTTCATTTAAATTAAGAATATACTCATTTTTTAGAAACTCATCTTGTTTATCATCACATTTACTCATGACAATAATTTCTGATTTTAAAATGTTAATTGGCAAAATTACAAAAAAGAAGATAATAAAAGTCTTAATTATTTTCATTTTTTTCGGCGAAAAATAAACCTATCAGCGCTAAAGCTGTCCATCCTAAACCAAGAAGACCTTTATAAACACTTGTCTCTGCGCTCCAAATTCCTAGAACTAACGCTCCAAAAATTAAACCCAAAATATATATAATTAGAACTATTGATGTTTTGGTCATTTTTTTTAAGTTTTTTTTTAAAAAAATACCATTTTCATTTTTATATGTATAGGTATCTTTCAAAACTTTATAATTCATTGTAAATGTCGTTGGACAAATAGATCCAATAATATATAAAACCTTGAAATTGTGGGGCGATGGCGGAATTGGTAGACGCGTCGGTCTTAGGAACCGATAGAGCAATCTGTGAAGGTTCGAGTCCTTTTCGCCCTACCACATTTAAATTATGAAAGTTACTGTTGAAAATAAAAAAGGTTTAAACAAGGATGTAAAAGTTTTTGTCGATAAAAAGACAATGAATTTATACATGGATGAGAAATATGAGGAGATCAAGGGAACTGTTAATCTAAAGGGATTTAGACCTGGTAAGGTACCAAGAGAAATTTTAAAGAGACAGTTTGGAAAGGCTGTTTTTAGTGAAGTCCTAGACAAAGTCTTGAAGGAAACATCAACAAAAGCCTTGCAAGAAAATAAAATTAAACCAGCAGGTCAACCAAAACTAGATCTTAAAACTTATGGTGAAGACAAAGATTTAGAATATATTTTATCTGTCACAGAGCTTCCAAAAGTTGAACTGAAATCAATAGAGAATATTAAGTTTGATGAGTATACGGTTAAAATTGATCAAAAGGAAACTGACAAAAGAATAAATGATATTGCAAAAAATCAACCAAACTTCAAAGAAGCCTCAGATACAACAAAAGCAAAAAAAGGTGACTTAGTTGTTTTTGACTATAATGCAACAGTTGATGAAAAAACGTTTAAAGGTGGAGAAGGTAAAAATACTCAATTAACTTTAGGAAAAGATCTTTTTTTAAAAGGATTTGATCAGCAATTAATTGGAGTTAAAAAGGGAGATGAAAAAATAGTAGATGCAACACTTCCTGAAAATTTTCCAGAAAAAGAATTTATCAACAAAAAAGCAAAATTTATTTGTAAAATTTCAGCAGTTAAAATTCCTGAAGATGTAAAAATTGATGATCAATTTGCCAAAAATTTAGGTGCAAAAGATCTTAATGATCTTAAGTCGTTAATAACAAAACAAATAAATGACGAATATAAAAACTCTTTAGATCGTTTAACAAAAAATCAAATATTAAAAGAAATTGAAAAATTTAAAGTAAGCGAAATTCCAGAAAACTTACTTGAGGATGAAATAAGAATACTTTCTCAAGGTATGTCAGAAGATGATGCAAAAAAAAGTAGAAAAAATTTTGAAGAGGTTGCAAAAAAAAGAATTAAAGTTGGACTAATTTTAAATGAATTTGGTGAACAAAATCAAATAAAGGTTACCGAACAAGAATTACAATCTGAAGTTCAAAAACAAATTAGAATGATGTCAGGTCAGGAAAAAATGGTCATGGAATTTTATAAAAAAAATCCTAATGCATTAGCGAGTTTAAGAGGGACTGTGTATGAGGAAAAAATTTTAAATATGATTAAAGAAAAGGCTAAGCCCAATAAAAAAGAAATTTCTAAAGATGAAGCTGAAAAAATTTTAAAGGAGTCCCAAAAACAACAACTCGATCAAGAACTTAAAGATCAAAGAAAACCTGAAAAAAAAGCTGATGTAAAAAAAACAGCAGACAATAAAACAAAGCCAAAAGTCAAAAAGACTAAATCAGTAGCTAAAAAAATAAAAAAAGTTAGCAAAAAGTAATCTCAAGTTGTATAAGTAGAACGAATCAACTTATGACAAATAAAATATTTGAACATATGAGCAACTTAGTGCCTATGGTTGTTGAACAGTCTAATAGAGGCGAGCGTGCTTATGATATCTATTCAAGATTATTAAAAGAAAGAATAATTTTCTTAACGGGTCAAATAAATGATACTGTTGCATCATTAGTAACTGCGCAATTATTATTTTTAGAAGCTGAGGATCCAAAGAAGGAAATATATTTATATATAAATAGTCCAGGTGGTCTTGTTACAGCTGGTTTAGGTATTTATGATACCATGCAGTATGTTAAACCTGATATTTCAACTTTATGTATTGGTCAAGCAGCATCAATGGGTTCTTTTTTATTATCTGCTGGAAAAAAAGGTAAAAGATTTTCATTACCAAACTCAAGAATAATGGTTCATCAACCTTCCGCAGGTTTTCAAGGTCAAGCTACAGATATAGAAATACATGCAAATGAGGTTTTATCATTAAAAAAAAGATTAAATGAAATATATTCTAAACATACAGGTAAAACTGTCGATGAAATTAAGACTGCTTTAGAGAGAGATAATTTTATGACAGCTGACTCTGCAAAGTCTTTTGGCTTAATAGACGAAGTAGTAGAAAAAAGATCTTAAAACACAAGATATTGAAATTGCAGTATTCCTAACTTGATTACTATGACTCATTTATAATAAAGTAAGTTAATTGATTCGTTTAAAATTTTATGAACACAAATAATAAAAATATTCTTTACTGCTCTTTTTGTGGAAAAAGCCAGCACGAAGTTAGAAAATTAATTGCTGGACCTACTGTCTTTATCTGTGATGAGTGTGTTGAATTATGTATGGATATTATTAAAGAGGAGAGCAAGGATACTTTTGTAAAACATCAAGATGGACTGCCTTCACCAAAAGAAATCTGTTCAGTTTTAGATGATTATGTTATCGGTCAAGCACATGCTAAAAAAGTTTTATCAGTAGCAGTTCATAATCATTATAAAAGATTAAATTATGAAAGTAAAACGAGTAAAAACGTTGAGCTAGCAAAATCTAATATACTTTTAGTTGGTCCAACTGGTTGTGGTAAGACTCTATTGGCACAAACACTTGCCAGAATTCTTGATGTTCCTTTTACAATGGCTGATGCAACAACATTAACAGAAGCAGGATATGTTGGTGAGGATGTAGAAAATATCATTTTAAAATTATTACAAGCTGCAGACTACAATGTAGAAAAGGCTCAAAGAGGAATTGTTTACATTGATGAAGTTGACAAAATAAGTAGAAAATCTGAGAACCCTTCAATAACAAGAGATGTATCTGGTGAAGGTGTTCAGCAAGCATTATTAAAAATTATGGAAGGGACTATTGCAAGTGTTCCACCGCAAGGAGGAAGAAAACATCCTCAACAAGAATTTTTGCAAGTTGACACTACAAATATTTTATTTATTTGTGGCGGAGCATTTGCAGGCTTAGATAAAATTATATCTCAAAGAGATAAAGGTACATCAATTGGTTTTGGAGCGGATGTAAAAAATACACTAGATAAAAAAACAGGTGAATGGATGAAGGGTTTAGAACCCGAGGATCTTCTCAAATATGGTCTAATCCCCGAATTTATCGGTAGGTTACCAATGATAGCAACATTAGAAGATTTGGATGAAAAATCTTTAGTAAAAATATTACAAGAACCAAAAAATTCGTTGGTAAAACAATATCAAGAACTTTTTAAGCTTGATGGTGCTAAATTAACATTTAAAGATAATGCCTTAAAGGAAATTGCTCTAAAAGCAATTAGAAAAAAAACTGGAGCAAGAGGTTTGAGGTCAATATTAGAAAATGTATTATTGAAAACAATGTATGACTTGCCAAGTCAAGAAAATATTGAGGAAGTAATAATTGATTCTTTAACGGTTAAAGGTCAGTCTCAACCAATCATAGTACACTCTAAAACAGACAATAAATCCAAAACAAATAAGACAACAGCGGCGTAATAGCCTTAATAAATAAGAAAAAGGTATTGCAAAATAAATTATAATATCCATATTTGCACTATGGATATTAAAATTTCATTACCACTATTACCATTAAGAGATATTGTAGTTTTTCCATCAATGGTAATTCCTTTGTTTGTAGGAAGAGATAAATCCATATCCGCTTTAAATGAGGTAATGAAAAAAGAAAAAAAAATCATACTCGTAACTCAAAAAAATTCAGAAATTGACGATCCAAAAAAAACTGACATATTTATGTATGGTTGCGAAGGTAATATTCTTCAACTTTTAAAATTACCTGATGGTACAGTTAAAGTTTTAGTTGAGGGAATAAAGAGAGTAAAAATTTTAGATTTCAAAGATAATGATAAGTTCATTACTTGTGATTATACTCCATATAACGACATTTTTGATAAAGAAGAAGATTTATACCCACTTGCGGCTACAGCTGTTAGAAGATTAGAAAAATTAACTTCAATAAATAAAAAAGTTTCAGGTGAAACAATTAGCAATATTAAACAGTTAAAAGATCCATCTCAAATAGCAGACAATATAGCTTCACATATAACCGCAACAATTTCAGAAAAACAACAAATTTTTGAAACAACCGATGTTAAGAAAAGATTAAATGCCATCATTAAATTAATGGAAAATGAAGCCAGTATAATTGGAGTAGAAAAAAGAATTAGGGGAAGAGTTAAAACTCAAATGGAAAAAACTCAAAGAGAATATTACTTAAATGAGCAATTAAAGGCTATACAAAAAGAGCTTGGTGAGATTGAAGATGGTAAAGATGAGAGCACAAATTTAAACAAGGCTATTTTGAAATCTAAAATGCCTAAAGATGTTGAAAAAAAATGTTTGCAAGAATTAAAGAAGTTAAAAAATATGAGTCCGATGTCAGCAGAAGCTACTGTCGTAAGAAATTATTTAGATTGGATGATAGATTTACCATGGCATAAAAAAAGTGAAGTAGACATAGATTTAAAAAAAGCTTTAAATATCCTTGATAAAGATCATTTTGGATTAGAAAAAGTTAAAGAGAGAATAATAGAATTTTTAGCGGTTCAAAAAAGAATGGAAAAAATAAAAGGTCCAATTCTATGTTTAGTTGGTCCACCAGGTGTTGGTAAAACTTCACTTGGCAAATCGATTGCAAAAGCTACTAATAGAGAGTTTGTAAGAATGTCAGTTGGTGGCATGAGAGATGAAGCTGAAATAAGAGGACACAGAAGAACTTATATTGGATCATTACCAGGAAAAATTATACAAATGATGAAAAAAGCTGGCACAAAAAATCCTTTAATTTTATTGGATGAAATTGATAAGATTGGGAATGATTACAGAGGTGACCCATCTTCAGCTTTATTAGAGGCTTTGGATCCTGAACAAAATACAACATTTAATGATCATTATCTTGAAGTTGATTATGATTTGTCAGATGTAATGTTCGTGACAACAGCTAATACGTTAAACATTCTACCACCTCTTTTAGACAGAATGGAAGTAATAAGACTAGCTGGTTATACAGAGGATGAAAAAATTAATATTGCAAATAAATTTCTTCTTCCTAAACAAATTAAAGATAATGGTGTTAAAGAAAATGAAATGAAAATGGATGATGATATCATAAAAGAAATCATAAGAAGATATACGCGAGAGTCAGGGGTAAGAAATTTAGAAAGAGAAATATCTAAAGTTGCTAGAAAAGTTGTTAAAAAAGTTGTTTCTGGAGAAGAAAAAGAAGTCAATGTTAATAATAAAAATTTGTCTGATTTTCTTGGAGTTCCAAAACATAAATTTGGTGAATTAGAAAATGATAACAAAGTTGGAATTGTCACTGGTTTAGCATGGACTGAATATGGCGGTGAAATTTTAAAAATTGAAACAGTCACAATGCCAGGAAAGGGTAGAATGCAAATTACAGGTAAGTTAGGTGATGTAATGCAAGAGTCGGTTAAAGCTGCCAAATCATTTGTTAGATCCAAATGCTTAGAATATGGAATTATTCCTCCGTTATTCGAAAAAAAAGATTTTCATATACATGTACCTGAGGGAGCAACGCCTAAAGATGGTCCATCTGCTGGTATAGCGATGGTAACATCAATTGTTTCATCTATCACTTCAATTCCAGTAAGAAAAGATGTTGCTATGACAGGTGAGGTAACTCTTACAGGTCAAGTTTTGCAAATAGGAGGCTTAAAAGAAAAATTATTAGCTGCACATAGAGCTGGAATAAAACAAGTTTTAATTCCAAAAGAAAATGAAAAAGATTTAGTGGATATGCCAAAAAAGATAATTGATGATATTAAAATTACACCAGTTGATAATGCTGATGAAGTTTTAAAAATTGCTT
>CACENB010000010.1 GCA_902561015.1 uncultured Pelagibacteraceae bacterium | reverse complement strand
ATTTATTTGTTCTGCAAGGTATGGCAAACAAAGACATGGGTTATATTGCTCGAAGTGCGTTTCCATTGTTTTTGTTAATGGTTCTAGCAGTTATTTTAGTTGTGATTTTCCCAGAGATTGCTTTGTGGCTACCAGAGCAAATGATTAAAAATATTAATTAATACTTAGAAATTTTTTCTCCAGCTATAATTGCTTTTAGGTCATCATACTCTTTACAATCGCAACCTTTTAAAACTTCTAATCTTTCAACTGCAAGATTGTGTCTATTTGTTGCTACGTAAAGTTCACCTAAATATTCATTAATACCAATGTGGTAAGGATTGATGGCTAAACCTTGAAGATAATACTTCTCTCCATTTTCGAAATCACCTAGTTTTCTAGAAGTAAAACCTAAATAATTTAAAGTATCTGGTTTATTTGGTTTTTTGTTATTTGATTTAAGTAAAAGTTTTAAAGCTTTTTCATAACTTGATTGTGCTTTGTCTTTTTTTCCTTTTTTTTCATATTTATTTGCAGATTTTATTAATTTAACTGCCTTTTCATAATTTGATTTTGTTTTTGGACCATCACCTTCTCCTCCACTAGAACCTGCAGAGTAAGAATTTGATATTAAAGTTATAGATAATAAAATTGTGAAAAGTATTTTTTTAATCATTTTTAAATTTTTTCATTTTGTTTAAAGGTTTTAGGTTGAGCCCATTACTTATTAAGTTATCTTTTATAAATTGCGCTGTAGCTAAAGAACTCATATTATCCCCATGTATACACACAGAGTCGATTTCACAAGGTATTTGCTTTCCACTGTGACAATTAAGCGACTGATTTTTTACCATACTTAAAACGTGTTTTTTTGCCTGCTCTGGATCTGTAATTAAAGCATGGGGTTTCTTTCGGGAGACAAGATTACCATCATCTTCATAATTTCTGTCCGCAAATATCTCGCAGGCTATTTTCATATCAAGTTTTTTTGCAGCTTCCTCCATTTTAGATCCAGTGGGGACCAAATAAATTAAATCTTTGCTAATTCCTTTTATACTTTTTGCAAGTATTGTTGCTAAATCAATATTTTCACATGCCATATTATTTAAAGCCCCATGAGGCTTAATATGTGTAACGTTTTCTCCTTGCTCTAACGCTTTCTTTTGAAGAATATCGTATTGATCAATTATGAGTTTATGAATTTCTGTGTCAGATAAATTCATTCTTTCTCTTCCAAAATTTTCTGGATCATTGAAAGATGGATGCGCACCGATACTTACACCATTTTTTTTTGATATTTCTATGACTTGGCTCATAGTTTCCTCATCTCCAGCATGGTATCCACAAGCAACATTTGCAGAATTAACTATTTCCAATAATTCTGGATCATGTTTATTTGAATGGTGTTTTGATTTTTCTCCTAAATCACAATTTATATTAATTTCCATAGTCATAAGTGTTAAGTATATCATGGGATGATAAAAAATATATTAAATCTTGGTGACGCAGCATTATATTGTGACTTTGGTAAAGACGTAAATAGAGAAACCAATACTCAAGTAATTAGATATTTCAAAAGTATTCAGAAAGAAAATATTGTATCAATAAATAATTTATCTCCCTCTTATAATAAATTAATAATTTCTTTTGATTTAAAAAAAACGAATTTTAAAGATTTAAAAAAGTTAATAGAGAACCTTAATATTACAAATGAAGATGACCTAGAAAATAAAAAAATTGAAGTTCCAGTATGTTGTGACGAAAATTTTGCTTTAGATATAGTGAGATTGGAGAATAAACTTAATCTTAAAAGAGAAAAAATTTATGAAAATTTTTTTAGTAAAGAATTCTTTTGTTATATGACAGGCTTTATTGCAGGAATGCCTTTTTTAGGAGATTTATCTAAAAATATGAGAGCAAATCGTCTAGAAACTCCTAGAGTTAGAGTTCCAAAAGGGTCAGTAGCTTTGACCGAACAGTTTGCAAATATTTATACTTTTGAAAGTCCAGGTGGATGGAATGTTATCGGTAATAGTCCATTAAGAATATTTGATAGCTCAAAAGAAGAAAGTCCAAATTTAATAAATCCAGGTGATATTGTCTTATTTAAGGAAATATCAAAAAATCAGTATGAAAATTATAATGAGTAAAAATTATTTTCAAGTTATCAGAGCAGGAATTAACACTACTTTTCAAGATGAGGGTCGAAAAAATCTTTATCATGTCGGAATTCCTTTTAGTGGAGCAATGGATAAAAGAAATTATCTATTATCAAACAAACTTGTTGGTAATAAGATAAATTTACCTGCTTTAGAATTTGCGTACCAAGGTCCTTTACTAAAATATTTTGGAAGTAAAATTAATATTGCAATCACAGGTCAAGTAAACTTTAAGATTAAAAAAAAAGATATAATTATTGATGGTAACTGCTATCAATCTTTAAATTTAGAGAATGGTGATGAATTAGATATTTTATCTACCAATAAGTCTGTGTATGGATATTTAGCTATTGGTGGTCAAATAGATTTAAAATATCAATGGTCTAGTTGTTCTACAAATACAAAAGCAATAATTGGTGCAAATGATGGTAAAAAGTTTGAAAATGAACAAGTAATAAATATTTCAAAATTAAATAATCAATCAGTGGAAAAAAAATTAAATTATATAAATACTAAAATAGAAAATATTAGAATAATTAAAGGAACAAATTTTGATTATTTTTCAGATAAAGGAAAAAAAGTCTTTCTAGAAAAAGAATTTATTGTTTCAAAGTTAACTGATCGTATGGGTATGAGGTTAGAAGGACCAAAAATAGAGAATGTTATTGATACCAACATTAAATCAGAAGGATTAATAAAAGGAGTAATACAAGTGCCTGCAGATGGTAATCCTATTGTTATGCTTTCAGATCATGGGACCATAGGAGGCTATCCAAAAATAGGAGTAGTAATAAGCGCTGATTACGACAAATTGGTTCAACTATCACCAGGGTCTAAAATAAAGTTTAAGCAGATTGATTTATCTAGCGCAGAAAATTTATTTAAGTTATATGACTTAGAAACTCAAAATTTAATTTCTCAAATTGAATGAACTTAATCAAAAAAATACCTGGACCTTTTCTGGTTTTTTTGGGCGCTGTAAGCTTAAGTTTTGGAGGATTAATTGTAAAGTCTTTTGAAGGCTCTACGCTCTGGCAAATTTTATTTTGGCGATCATTTTTTTTTATAATTGTTGTTAATTTTTTTCTTTTGTTCACTTATAAAAAAAAATTTTTTAGTGCTTTAACTAAATCTGGAATTCCTGGATTTGTTGGTGGAGCTATTTTATCTTTAGGTTTTGCTAGTTATGTATTTGCTATGTATGAAACTACTGTGGCAAATACAAATTTTATTATTCAAACACAAACTCTTTTTTTGGCAATATTTGGTTATGTTTTTTTGAAGGAGACAATATCTAAACTTACTTTCTTTTGTATATTGCTTGCTATCTCGGGTATTTTTTTAATGCTTGGAACCTCAATCTCTCCTGGTGAAATGACTGGCAATCTTGTGGCATTTGTAATGCCAATCTCTTTTGCAATTTTAATATTAATAGTAAGAAAGTTTCCTGAGGTCGATATGATTCCACTTCAATTAGTGGCAGGTATATTTGCAATGATAATTGGATTATTAATGTCGCCAACGATAATTATATCTTCAAAAGATATTTTTTTGGGATTTTTAGCAGGTTTTTTTCAATTAGGTTTTGGTTTTATACTTATTACAATTGGGGCAAGGTCAACTCCTTCGGCTTTTGTTGGTATAATAATGTTAACAGAAGCTGTTTTAGGTCCGATGTGGGCCTGGATGTTTGTGAATGAGAATCCGCCCATGTTTGTTTTAATTGGAGGCTCAATAGTTATTACTGCAGTCGTTTTGCAGTTTTTGAATAAATTTTTAACTAAAAAGAAAGCATATTAAATATTTATGTTTATGATAATTTATGATATAAATGAATTAATTACGGGAGAGACTACAAATTTTTGTAGCGCCGAAGGAGCAACCACCCAGGAATCTCTCAGGCAAAACGGACCGTAACATATTAACTCTGGAAAGAGATTAAATTCTCGCCGAAGGAGCAAAACTCTCAGGCAAATATACAGATGGGTAAAAAGAGTTAATATGGATACAAAAAAAACATCGCTTTATCAATTGCATCAAGACAGCAAAGCAAAATTTGTAGAGTTTGCAGGATATCAAATGCCAATTCAATATTCTGAGGGTATTGTTGAAGAACATAGGTTCACAAGAAATCATTCTGGTATTTTTGATGTTTCCCATATGGGTCAATTATTTATCTATGGCCAAGAGGATTTAGCTGATGATTTAGAGAGAATTTTTCCATTAGACTTAAAAAATTTAAAACTAAATCATTCAAAATACAGTTTTTTAATGAGCGACAATGCTGGAATTTATGATGATTTAATAATTACTAAAATTAAAGATGGGTTTTTAATAATTTTAAATGCTGCTTGTAAAGAAAATGATTTTAAAATTTTAAAAGAATTATTGAACGATAAATATAAAATGATTTTGGATGAGGAAAGATCTTTAATTGCAATCCAAGGACCCAAATCTGTAGAAATTTTAAAAAGTGTTATTCGAGGTGTCGAAAATTTAAATTTTATGTCAGGTAATTGGTTTACCCTGGATGATCACAACATTTACGTTACGAGATCAGGATATACAGGTGAAGATGGTTTCGAGGTATCACTAACTAATGAATTTGCAGACGGATTTACAAGAAGATTAATTGATAAAGGTGCAAAATTAATTGGTCTTGGAGCACGAGATACATTAAGATTGGAAGCTGGTCTTTGCTTGTATGGTCATGAACTAAGTAAAGACAAAACTCCAGTTGAGGCAAATTTAAAATGGGCAATTTCAAAAGAGAGAATATTAAAAGGAAACTTTATTGGATCAGATATAATTACTAAACAACTAAACAATGGAGTTAGCAAGATAAGAGTAGGGATAAAGCCAGAGGGAAGAATAATTGCTAGAGAAAAAACTAAAATATATAACGAATCTAATTTAGAAATTGGTGAAATAACAAGTGGAACATTTGGACCAAGTGTTAATGGCCCTGTGGCCATGGGATACGTAGAAAATGAATTTTCTAAAAAAAATACCAAAATATTTTTAGAGGTTAGAGGTAAAAAACATCCAGCTACAATTTGCAGTTTGCCTTTTTATAAAAAAAGTTATGTGAAAGGAGTTAACTAATGAGTGAAATAAAATATTCTAAAGAACACGAGTGGATTAAATTAGAGGGGGATATAGCCACTATTGGGATAACTAAGCATGCAACAGAAATGCTCGGAGATATAGTTTTTACAGAACTTCCAGAAAAGGGATCTAATGTAGAAAAAGATGGAACAGCAGGGGTAGTAGAATCTACAAAAGCTGCAAGTGATGTATATACACCGGTAAGCGGAGAAGTTGTTGATTTAAATCAATCTATTGTTGATGACCCATCTAAAATAAATCAGGATCCAGAAAATTCTGCTTGGTTCTTTAAATTAAAAATTAAAGATAAGTCAGAGATGGATACTTTAATGAATAAAGATGAGTACGATAAATTTGCTAAGGAGAGCTCAGCATAATGTTACAAAATTCACAAAAAGATTTTTTAAAAAGACACATCGGTCCATCAGAAGAGAGTCAATTAAAAATGTTAAAAAAATTAAATTATAAATCTCTGGATGATTTAATAGACAATACTGTACCAGAAAAAATACAGTTTAAGGGTGAACTCAATATTGGTGAGTCGAATTCAGAGTATGAAGCATTAAGAAAACTAAAAGAAATTTCAAAAAAAAATCAAATTTACTCGAATTTCATTGGTATGGGCTATTATGGAACGTATACGCCTTATGTCATTTTAAGAAATATATTAGAAAACCCAGGTTGGTATACTTCTTATACACCCTATCAGCCTGAGGTAGCTCAAGGAAGATTAGAAATGTTATTAAATTTCCAACAAATGATTGTTGATTTTACAGGAATGGATATTGCAAATGCATCTTTGCTCGACGAAGGTACAGCGGCAGCAGAGGCTATGGGTTTAAGTCATAGACTAAATAAAAGTGACAGTAATTTAGTTTTTGTTTCAGAAGATTGTCATCCACAAACAATTGATGTTATACAAACTAGGGCAGAGCCCATGGGTTTAAAAATTCTTGTTGGAAACGAGGATAAAGTTTTAGAACAGTTAAAAGAAGACATTGTTTGTGGAATTTTACAGTACCCTGGAACTTTAGGTGATATCAAGAATCCTAGTGAGGCAATAAGCAAGATTCATAAAAAAAATGGTAAAGCAATTTTAGCATGTGATCTTCTAGCTCTTGCTAAACTAAAAACACCAAGGGAGCTCGGAGCTGATATTGCAGTTGGTAGTTCTCAAAGGTTTGGTATTCCAATGGGTTATGGAGGACCTCATGCAGCGTTTTTTGCAACGAAAGATGAATATAAAAGATCTATGCCGGGAAGAATAGTTGGTGTTTCAGTCGATAGACATGGAAATAAAGCTTACAGATTGTCACTACAGACTAGGGAGCAACATATCAGAAGAGATAAAGCTACAAGCAACATTTGTACTGCCCAAGCTTTATTAGCAATAGTTTCTGCAGCATATGCTATATATCATGGTCCAAATGGAATAAGAAATATTTCTGAGAGAGTATCTCAATTAGCAAAAAATTTTGCAGATAAGATAAAGCAATCTGGATACGAATTATATTCAGATTATTTTTTTGATACTGTAACAATTATTACTAAAGAAAAGACTGATCAAATTTATAAAAATGCTTTAGCTCAAAAGGTGAATATCAGAAAAGTAAATTCTGAAATGCTTGCTGTTTCTTTTGATGAAAAGAAAAATGTTTATAGAGTAAATCAATTACTTAAAATTTTTAATGCAGCAGAGTCTATCAAAAAAGAGGATCCTACGGTAAGTTTACCCAATCTACCAAAAAATTTGTTAAGAACTTCTAAGTATTTAGAACATCCTGTTTTTAATTCATATCATTCAGAGACAGAAATGCTCAGATATCTAAAAAAGCTAGAAGATAAGGATATTGCTCTCAATAGAACTATGATTGCTCTAGGTTCATGTACGATGAAATTAAATGCTACCGCAGAAATGATACCTATTTCATGGAGAGAATTAGCAGAACCTCATCCATTTGTGCCTATTGAACAGATGGAAGGATATAGAACAATGTTCACAGATCTTAAAAATTGGTTAAGATCAATCACTGGTTTCTCAGGAGTTTCACTTCAACCTAATGCAGGTGCCCAAGGTGAATATGCAGGTTTAATGGTAATAAGAAAATATCATTTAGATAGAGGTGATGATAATAGAAATATATGTTTAATACCGAGTTCAGCACATGGGACCAATCCAGCAAGCGCCCAAATGGTTGGAATGAGAGTTGTTGTAGTTAATTGTGATAAAGAGGGAAATGTTGATTTTGAGGATTTAAAGAAAAAAACTGAATTGCATTCCGAAAACCTTGGCGCATTAATGGTAACTTACCCCTCTACACATGGAGTTTTCGAGGAAAAAATATCAGACATCTGTGATTTAATTCATAAACATGGAGGTCAAGTTTATATGGATGGGGCAAATTTAAATGCTCTAGTAGGAATCGCAAAACCTGGAAATTTTGGTCCAGATGTTTGTCATATTAATTTACATAAAACTTTTTGTATTCCACATGGCGGAGGAGGACCTGGAATGGGGCCTATTGCATGTAAAAGACATTTGCAAGTTTATTTACCTAATCATCCGGTTGTCAAAGATTGTGGACCTGCAACAGGAATTGGTGCAGTTTCTGCTGCCCCATGGGGAAGCTCAAGTATTTTGTCGATTTCATGGATGTACATTAAGATGATGGGGTCTGAAGGACTTAAACTAGCTACTAAAGTTGCAATTTTAAACGCCAATTATATTGCTAATAGACTTAAAGATCATTTTCCTATTTTATATAAAGGTTCAAAAGGCAACGTCGCACACGAATGTATAATTGATATCAGAACAATAAAGTCTGAGACTGGAGTTACTGAAGAAGATATCGCAAAAAGATTAATTGATTATGGATTTCATGCTCCGACAATGTCATGGCCAGTTGCTGGTACAATGATGATTGAACCAACTGAAAGTGAGAGTTTATCAGAGCTTGACAGATTCTGTGACACATTAATTAATATAAAACTAGAAATAGATAAAATTAATTCTGGAAAATTTGATAAAGTTGATAATCCAATCAAGAATGCTCCTCATACAGATATGGAGCTTGCTTCAGATGACTGGAAGCATAAATATTCAAGAGAGGAAGCAGCTTATCCAGCTAAATTTTTGAAATTAAATAAATTTTGGCCACCAGTTGCACGAGTAGATAATGTTTATGGAGATAAGAATATCTTTTGTACTTGTCCTAGTATGGATGAATTTAAAGAAGATGCAGCTTAATTAATGAAAGTAGCTGTAATCGGCTCGGGCATATCAGGTTTAAGCGCAGCTTATTACTTATCAAAAAATCACCAAGTAGATCTTTTTGAGAGAGAAGATCATTTTGGAGGACACTCTTATACCGTCGATGCAATTCTTAATAAAAAAAAAATATCTGTCGATGTGGGGTTTATTGTATTTAATCATCAGACATATCCAAATTTAATAAATTTTTTTAAAGAGATTGATATTGAAATTGAAAAAAGCGATATGTCATTTTCTGTTTCTGTAGAAGACTCTAATTATGAGTATTGTGGCAAAGGTTTATCAGGTATTTTTGCTAATAAATCTAATTTATTAAATATTGAATTTATCAAAATGTTTTTTGATATTCTAAAATTTTACAAAACTTGTGATAATATTTCAGAAATTGATCAAAAAATAACTTTAGATGATTTTTTAAAAAAAAATAAGTGGTCTAGAGGTTTTATTAATTATCACATTATACCAATGGTTTCTGCGATTTGGTCTATGCCACCCTATGAGGCAGGGAAAATGCCCATGAATTTTTTTTTAAAATTTTTTCAAAATCACGGCTTATTCAAACTTAAAAATAGACCTCAGTGGTACACTGTTGCTCAAAGAAGCAGATCATACGTTAATAAAGTTTTATCTTTAATCAGTGGTCAATATTATAAAAATTATAAGATAAAATCTGTTAAGAGAATATCATCTGGATTACAAGTTTATTATGGTGGCAATAATGAATTTTTTCATTATGACAAGGTCGTTCTTGCAACTCATGCAAATGAGGCCTTAAATTTGATAGATAATCCATCAGATGAGGAAAGAAATATTTTATCAAGTTTTAATTACAGAGAAAATTTAGCAATATTGCATACAGATGAAAACATAATGCCTAAAAATAAAGATGTATGGTCCTCATGGAATTCTTTTGTTGATAAAGAGAATACAAGCAAAAACTCACTTTCATACTGGTTAAATCTTCTTCAAAACTTAAAAAATGAAAAAAATATATTTTTGACCCTAAATCCTATTAAAAAAATATCTGAGGATAAAATTATAAAAAAAATTAATTTTACACATCCTTATTACGATCAAAAAGCTCTAGATAATCAAAAAAATTTAAAAAGTATTCAAAATAAAGAAAATATATTATTTTGTGGAAGTTATTTCGGTTACGGTTTTCATGAGGATGGCATAAAATCATCTATTGAAATGTTAAAAAACTTAAATGACTAGTTCAATTTATAATGGCACGGTTATTCACAAAAGATTTAAACCCAAAACTCATTTTTTTAAATATAGTGTATTTTCACTTCTAATAGACTTATCTGAGTTAGATCATCTAGATAAAAATATTAAATTTTTTTCATTTAACAAATTTAATTTAATAAGTTTTTTTGAAAAAGATCATGGTGATAGAGATGGATCTTCATTAATTTCATGGGTAAAAAAAAATTTAGAAGAAAATAATATTAGCTCGAAAGATATAAGAATAAAACTTTTGTGTTATCCAAGAATTTTTGGATATGTTTTTAATCCCTTAAGTGTTTTTTTTATCTACAACGTTAATAATAAATTAAGTGCTATTTTGTACGAAGTTAAGAATACATTTGGTGAACAACATACATATATTTTTAAAATTGAAGATGACACTAAACTTTTTCAACATAACTGTTCGAAAAAATTTCATGTGTCACCGTTCATAGAGATGGATTGTAATTATTTTTTTAGAATTCTAAAACCCTGTGAAAGAATATCTGTTATTATAGATCAATACCAGTCTGATGAAAAAATCTTGTATGCATCTCAGGATGGAAAAAGAAAAGACTTAAATAGTAAAGAATTATTAAAATCATATATAAAACACCCACTTATGACTTTTAAAATAATATCTGCGATACATTTTGAAGCGTTTAAACTGTGGAGCAAAGGTATTAAATTTATTCAAAAAAAATTAAAAATTAAGAATAATGTTACTTTTGAGAGTTAATGAATTTAAATACTGTTTCAGATAAAATAGTCTTTAGCATTTTAAAAGATATAAAAGTTGGTCATTTAGAGCTAACTAATTACGATGGTAAAGACTATAGTTTTGGGAACATCAAAGATACTTTAAAAGCTAATATAAAGATAAAAAATAAAAACTTTACTTTTAATTTAATTAAATCAGGTAGTGTAGGTCTTGCCGAGTCCTATATGAATGACCATTTTGAGACGAATAATTTATCCAATTTGATAGAGATAACAGCAAGGAATATTAAACAAATTCATAAATTTTCTGGACTGCTAGATTTCCCTTTTATCAATTACTTGAAAAATATTTTCATAAAAAATACAAAAAATAGAAGTAAAGCTAACATTTCAAAACACTATGACCTTGGTAATGAATTTTTTTCTTTATGGTTAGACAAAACGCTAACTTACTCAAGTGCGATATTTGATGAAAAAAATAAAGATTTATCTGACGCGCAAAATAATAAATATCAAAAATTGATAGACTTAATTAAACCTGGAATTGGAGATAAAGTTTTAGAAATAGGTTGTGGCTGGGGAGGTTTTGCCGAGTATCTTGGTAAAAAGTATGATGTGAAATTAGACTGTATAACAATTTCAAAAAAACAATTTGAATATGCTAAAGAGAGAATTTACAGGTGCGGATTAAATGAAAAAGTTAACATTCAAATAAAGGATTATAGAGATTTAAAAGATAAATATAATTCTATTGCATCTATAGAAATGATTGAGGCGGTAGGTCAAAATTATTTGGAAGGTTACTTTAAAACAATTAAAAATAATTTATCAAGTAATGGAAGTGCTGCTATCCAAGCAATAACAATTGATGATAATCTTTTCGATAGGTACAAATACAAACAAGATTTCATTCAAAAATATATTTTTCCTGGAGGTTTTCTTCCAAACAAAGGCAGTATAGATAAGTATGTTTCAAACAACGGTTTAACTATAAAATCTTACGAGTCTTATGCTGATCATTACTCAAATACACTGGCTATTTGGAGAAATGAATTTAACAGGAAGTGGGAGTTGATTAAAAGACAAGGTTTTGATTTAACATTCAAAAGGATGTGGGAATTTTACTTATCATACTGCGAGGCAGGTTTTAAGTCTAAAAATATTGATTTAATTCAATTTTCTATACAGAATAAATAACAGAGGAGACCATGCGTGATATAAAACTTATTAAACCAATTTTATTGATAATTTCTTTATTCTTAATTACAAACTGTTCAAATAATACAATGAAACCAGAAGACTTTATAAATAAAAAACCAAGATTAATAATTGAGAAATACTTATCAGGTAATGTAAAAGCATGGGGTGTTTTACAAAATCGATCTGGGAAAGTTATAAGACAATTTTCAGCAGATCTAGATGGTAAATGGAATGGTAATCAATTAATCCTTGATGAAAAATTTATTTGGGATGATGGTGAAATTCAAACAAGACAATGGCAAATTACCAAAATTGATGAAAATAATTATGAAGGTACAGCGGGTGATGTTGTGGGTAAAGCAAAGGGCTATTCTTATGGCCCAGCGTTCAAATTTGAATATGTTTTATTAGTTCCCGTTAAAGGCAAACAGATGAAAATTACTTTCGATGATTGGATTTTTAAACAGGATGATAGAGTAGCTATAAATAAAGCAACAATGACTAAATTTGGTTTTAAGGTAGCAGAATTAACAGTCGTTTTTGTTAAAGACTAATTTTTTTTCTGATACTTTGTCATTTTACCTATTAGACTAAAATATAATTTACTCGGTAAAAAACTAAAAAATTTAAGTATTAATGTTAAAGATTTTGGAAAATGGATCTCAAAGATATTTTTATTTACTAATCCATCATATATTTTGTCAGCGGCATACTCTGCAGTTTTTAAGAAAGGCATTTTGAAATCATTTTTATCTGTCATAGGAGTTTTGATAAAACCAGGAGAAACTAGACAGACACGTACATTTGAACGACCAAAATCAAAAAATAAACTCTCAGCCAAATTATTTAAAGCTGATTTTGATGGACCATAACCTGTCGAGTTAGGTAGTCCTCTATAGCCTGCTATTGATGAAACTATAGCAATTTTTCCACTTTTTTTATTTTTAAAATATTCTTCCACAGCCTTAATACTATTTAATGTTCCAAAAAAATTAATCTTAAATACATCTTCAATCTGTTCAACATCGATATCTTTTTCTTTTTTAGGATTCCAAGTACCTGTAGAAAAAAAACAAATATCAATATTTTCAAATTTTTTTTTAATTTCTTCAAAGACCTCTTTGCATTTGGTTTTATCCGTGACATCTAATGGAAATGAACTGATATTAGCATTGGTATCAGCTATTTCTTTTAATAGATTCTCTCTTCTGGCAGATATTGCAACATTCCAACCTTTATTAGCGAATTTTAATGCTAGCGCTTTACCAATACCTGTACTTCCACCTGTGATCCAAATTGTTTTTTTATTCATTCTTTAAAGATATATAATACCTTTATGCTTAAAAATAAAATTTTATCATTTATTCTTTTTTTTATAATAACTTTTTCAGCCTCATTCATTGGAGGTGCAGTATCAATTAATTTAAAAGAACCTTGGTATTCAACGCTTATTAAATCAAGTTTAAATCCACCAGATTGGGTTTTTGCTCCTGTTTGGACTATTTTGTACTTTATGATGACTATTGCAGTCTGGAACTTCTGGCATAGTAAAAATCGAGATATGAATACAGTTTATATTTATTTTATTCATATAATTATAAATACAACTTGGAGTATTGTTTTTTTTGCATTGCACAAAATATTTCTAGCTATGTTAGTTCTAATAACATTAATAATATTTATTTTTTTGATAATGATAAGATTTAAACCCGTTAACAAATTAAGTTACTATTTAATGATTCCCTATTTACTTTGGTGTTTCTATGCACTATTTCTAAATATTAACTTGGTTATACTAAATTAATTTATGAACGATGTTGTAATAGTTGGTGGAGGTATTATTGGTGCAGCAACTGCTTATTTTTTATCAAAAGAAGGTAGAAAAGTTAAAGTTATAGAAAGGGATCCAACCTATAAATCAGCATCATTTCCATTATCATTAGGTGGTTTTAGAAGACAATTTTTTCAAAAAGAAAATATTCTATTAGGAAAATTTGCAAGAGAGTTTATTTTTCAAATACCAGAATTGCTCAAGACTGAAAAAAACCCAAATCCTACGGCAAGTATGGTGCCCAATGGCTATCTATTAATGTTTGGACCTGAACATGCAGAAGAACAATATAAGGCTCTAGAAAATCATAAAGCGTGTGAAGCCGGTACAAAAAATATTAAAGGTTCTGAGTTATCAAAATATTTTCCTTACATAAATGCTGATGGAGTAGAAACAGCTACGTTTACTGATAATCAAAGTGAAGGTTGGATAGATCCTTTTATGTTTCATAATGCATTAAAAAGTAAAGCTACCGAACTTGGAGCGGAATTTATCAAGGGAAATATAAAATCTCTCTCTGAAATAAAAGCCAAAACTATTATTTCTGCAGCCGGTTGTTGGACTAAAGAATTACTTGAGGATATACCAATAGAACCACAAAAACACACTGTATTTCGTGTAAAGTGTCCTAAACATATTCCTGAAATGCCTTTAACTGGTGATTTGCCATCAGGAGTTTATTGGAGACCTGAAGGAAAAGAATACTTAGCAGGTTCGCCAAAATCAGTGTTTGATGCAAAAGATTTAGAACCTGCATGGGATGATTTTGAGGAATTAGTTTGGCCTGCACTTGCAAATAGAATTCCAATTTTTGAGGAATTAAAATTAACAGGGGGATGGGCAGGGTATTATGATTGTAACAGATTAGACAACAATGCTGTTGTGGGCAAACATCCTAAATTTGATAATGTTTATTTAGCTACAGGTTTTACAGGTAGAGGTTTAATGCAAGCCCCGGGGATCGGAAGAGCTTTGACAGAACTAATAACAACAGGTGCTTATCAGTCAATTGATATTTCAAATATGGCAGTAGAGAGAGTCCTTGGAAAAAAAGCGATACCTGAACCTTATGTATTATAAAATTAGTGATTAAAAAGTATCTTACAACTTTTGTTCTCACAGCAATTTTTTCAGTCATAATAGCTTTTCTTATTTATAAAAAATTTGTTTATCCAACTGTTATTCCTGTAGAAAAGAATGGTTTGACTTATATTTTTGCTGATTGGGGGGCTATATTGAGTGCAAATATTTGTGAACAGAAAGGTATAAATGTTTATTTAGAAAATCCCTGTGATATCAAGAATCGAAAACATGTGTATGGTGAAATTTTACTGCATCTTCCCTTTGCAGAATTTAATAAATTTTATCAATTTTATTTCCCACTAATTTTAAATATTATTTTTTTATTTATTATTGTAAGTTTTTTTAATCAGACAAATTCTTTTAAAAATTATTTTCTAGTATTTTTTATTATTAGTTTGCCAGTCATATTGGTTATAGAAAGAGCAAATCTTGATATTTTAATTTTTTTAATGATGTATTTAATCTCCAAATATAAAAACTTATATTTGAGTCATATTCTAATAATTTTTTCAACGTTATGTAAATTTTATCCAATATGTTTTGGAGTTGTATTATTATTTCAAAGAACTGTTAAAAGAATTTTTAATAATATTTGTATAACAGTCTTTTTTTTGATTTTATTTTTGATTAATCAACATGAAAATTTGATCCAAATATTTAATATTTCTGCGCAATTTTCAGGATCGGGTGTTTATCAATTTTCATTTCAGGGTCTTATTCAGGCTATACCAAATATTCAGATACTTATTAATGATTATAATATAAATTGGTTAATATATTTATTTATAGCCACTATAATAGTACTACCATTAATATTTTTTGGAAAAATAATTTTCCAGAGTCAAGAAAATGAAAAATTTTTATTCAATATTTTTGATTTCAATATTTTTGAAAATCGTCTTTATGTTATTTCAACCCTTACTATAATTTTTTGTTATTTTTTGGTGCAAAATTTTAACTATAGAGAAATATTTTTAATAGGTTTAGTACCTTATATACTAAAAAATGAAAGTGCGGATAAAAAAGGGCTTTTAAATAATCTTTATTACATAATTGTAATTAAGTTTTTATTTTCTACAATTTTAGTTTATTTGACAATGAACAAAGTAAATGTTGATTTAAATTACTTTATGAATTTAGCTAAACATATTTTAGATTTTTATGTAGTCTCAATATTGTCTATAATTTTATTTTTAAATTTAAAAAATTTATTTAAAAAACATTTCTTATTAGAAAAAATTTAAGTACCACAAAATGTTTGATATTTTTTATCTGAAATAATTGGTATTTGATATGCTGAAGTATTTTTTTGAGAAGAATAAGGTTTTTTTAAAATTTCTAATAGTTGAATAGTGGGTTCTAGGTTATCTTGTTCAGCAGCCTCAATAGCTTCCTCTACTTTATGGTTTCGTGGAATAACCAATGGATTTGCAGAATTCATTAATTTTAAACAATCTTTAAAATTTTTACCGTTACTCAATACTCTTTTTTTCCATTTTTTCTTCCAGTTTAAAAAATCTGAATCTTCATAAATTTCATTTTTCAATTTTTCTTCATCCATTAAATGACAAAAAGTATTTGTGTAATCTACTTTTTTAATATGCATCCATCTTAAAAGATCTAAGATTAAAGATTTATCTTTTTTATCTTTTTCAATTATCCCTAATTTGTGTCTCATCATATTTAACCATTTTTCTTCATATATTTTATTGAATGAATTAATTATCTCACTTGCCATCGAAACTGCTTGATTCTGATCTTTATGAATTATTGATATCAAACATTCAGCAAACCTTGATAAGTTCCATTTTATAATAGCTGGCTGGTTACAGTAAGCGTACCTACCTATTTTATCAATTGAACTAAATACAGTT
The DNA here is from genome assembly GCA_902561015.1 of uncultured Pelagibacteraceae bacterium. Taxonomy (GTDB): domain Bacteria; phylum Pseudomonadota; class Alphaproteobacteria; order Pelagibacterales; family Pelagibacteraceae; genus Pelagibacter. The sequence continues at coordinate 17,025 of CACENB010000010.1, read as the reverse complement.
TTTGGATCGTATGTATCCATAAAAGCACAAGGTCCATAATCAATTGTTTCTCCAGAAATTGACATGTTGTCGGTATTCATTACACCATGTATAAATCCAACTCTCATCCAATCTATAACCAAATCAATTTGTTTATCCATAACAACTTTCAAAAGTTGTAGCGCTTTATTTTTTGAATTATTTATTTGTGGATAATGCCTATCTATTACATAACTTAATAAAATGCTTAAATCTTCAATTTTCTCTCTAGCAGCTATATATTGAAAAGTTCCAACTCTAATGTGGCTCGAAGCTACTCTAGTAAGCACAGCACCCATTAATATTTTTTCTCTTATGATATTTTCTCCTGTTTTAGCAACAGCCAAACTTCTTGTAGAAGGGATATTAAGATGATGTATAGCCTCACTCATAATATATTCTCTCAACATTGGTCCTAACGCTGCTCTTCCATCACCATTTCTTGAAAACGATGTTTTTCCTGATCCTTTAAATTGAATATCATATCTTTTATTTTTAGAAGTTATGTGCTCGCCTATTAAAACAGCTCTCCCATCGCCAAGCATAGTAAAATGTCCAAATTGATGGCCGGCATATGCTTGAGCAATTGAATTACTTCCATTTGGTAATGAATTTCCTGTAAATAGGGAAGAGAGCTCGTTTTTACTTATTTTTGTGAAGTTCAATTCTAATGACTCCGCTAAATTCTCATTCAATATTACTAATTCAGGATTTTTGACTGATACAGGATCTATATTTTCTTTAAAAACATTAGACAATCTTGAGTAGGAATTATCAAAATTCCAATTTATTTTATTTTTCATTTTAATTTATTGGCTCCAAATTCTTTTTAAAATTTCTTCTCTGCCACATGCCTTTTTATATCTTAAATATCTCTCTAACTTAACTTTATAAAAATCCTGATGATATTCTTCAGCTCTATAAAATTTTTCAAAACTTCGAATATATGTGACAACTTTTTTGTTAAATCTTTTTTCTAATTCTTTAACATCTTTTTCTATTAATTTCTTTTCATTTGTATCTTTATAAAACGCAACCGATCTGTAACTATAACCTTTGTCACAAAACTGTCCGTAAGAATCAAATGGATCTATATTTATCCAAAAATTTTCCAATAATTCCTCATATGAAATAATTTTTTTATTATATACAACTTCTACAACCTCAAAATGACCAGTATTTCCATATGTTACTTCTTTGTATGTTGGGTTCTCAGTAACTCCACCTGAATAGCCTGAAATTACCTCCTCTACACCACTTAAATTTTCAAAAGACTCTTCCATACACCAAAAACATCCACCAGCAAAATATGCCTTATCTTTTTGTGCTGAATAAGAAAAATTAATATTAAATAGAATTATGAAAATAATTAAAAAATATTTCATTAAATATCATAATCAAAATAGTTATGATAAGTCCATTATATTAAAGGTAGCTACTTTTAAGTAGGCTACCTTTAATAGTTTATCTTAAATTATTTTTTTTTGTATTTTGCCGCTTCTTCAGATCCACCAGTAGCTGAACCTTTACTGTATGAGTGAGCTCCCATACCAGCTAACTGACCATCTTTGACAATTAAATACTGATTTCTAATTTCTTTACCATCGAAGAAACATTCTAATATCTCTCTAACACCATCTGCATATCTTGATTGTGCAGTTAAAGATGTACCAGAAGTATGAGGTGTCATACCGTGGTTTGGCATAGTTCTCCACACGTGATCATTCGGTGCAGGTTGAGGAAACCATACATCACCAGCATACCCACTTAGTTGACCACTTTTCAAAGCTTTTGCAATTGCATCTCGATTACAAATTTTTCCTCTAGCTGTGTTGACAATATAGGCACCTTTTTTCATTTTGCTTATCATAGCATCATCAAATAGGTTTTCTGTCTCTGGGTGAAGCGGACAATTGATTGTTACAACGTCACAAACTTTAACCATTGACTCTACAGTTTCGTGAAATGTTAAATTAAGTTCTTTTTCAACACTATCAGGTAATCTGTGTCTATCAAAATAATGCAAATGCGTATCAAATGGTTTCATTTTTCGTAACGCATCTAATCCTATTCTTCCAGCTGCAACAGTACCAATATGCATACCTTCAACATCATAAGATCTTTGAACAGCATCAGCAATATTCCAACCACCTTCATTTACGATTCTGTGTTGGTTATGATAATCTCTAACCATAGACACAATCATCATCACAATATGCTCAGCAACTGATCTTGAATTACAATAAGTTACTTCAACAACGTCAATTTTGTTATCCATTGCTGCTTGTAAGTCAACGTGGTCTGATCCAATTCCAGCTGTTATTGCCATCTTTAAATTTTTGGCCTTAGCTATTCTTTCTTTAGTTAAGTAGTAAGGAAAAAAGGGTTGAGATATAACGATATCTGCATCAACTATATGTTTATCAGCTTCACAACCATCTCCATCTTTACTATTTGTAACAACAAATTCATGTCCGTTACTTTCTAAAAATTTTCTTAAACCTAGTTCACCAGAAACACATCCTAGTAATTGACCTGGTGTATAATCTCTTCCTTTAGGTGAAGGAAGTGTCATACCATCCGGATACTTATCTATTTTTGGAAGTTCTGATAAAGCGTAGGATTTTGGCATCCCTCCTTTTGGATCATCATACAATATGCATAATATTTTCATTAAATCTCCTCTGTAATTAAAAATTAAATTGCTACATCTAACCCTATTTTCAAGGATCAAGCAAATAAATTATTTTTTACTTGGGTATATTTTTTTTAAAATAAGACGATTGATTACTATCGCAAAAACAATAATTATCACTGAGCCAGTTATCACTGGGCTTAAAAGATAATCAAGTGAGACACTACCAATTATAACAATAATTGGGTTTCCTCCCGCTGGTGGATGAGTAACATTAAACAATATCATTAAGCCAACTCCCAAACCTACAGCTAAAGGGATTGTTAAAAATATTGGAAGCGGGATTAGATACAAAAAAAATAATCCCACCAAAGTAGTTGTGAAGTGTCCAAAAAAAACATTTTTTGGTTGAGCGAATGGACTTTCAGGATATCCATATAACAAAACCATGGATGATCCAAAAGAGGCTAGTAAAAAAATACCTAATTCAGTTTTGTAAGTGAGTCCAGTAAGTATTCCGATTGTAATTATTGAAAATAAGCCAGCTAAAAAAGATTTTTTGATATCACCCATAAACTTAATTTGATACTATCTTTTCCATAGCTTTAAAAGGTAATAATATACAATCTTTTCGAGAAAGATTCTCTTTTACAAATAATTTTGAAAATAGTTTCAAATTTTTATTTAAATTTTTTTCATCTTTATTAAAAAATGATTTTGCTTCATCACATAATTTCATAATTTTAACTCTTTTACTGTTCATAGAAATTTTTGATAGTAAACTTGCAGATGCTTGGCAATATATGCAAGATTCTGTTTGATAACCAATATTAGTTATTTTATCTCCATTTATTATTAGCTTCAGTTTAATTTCGTCTCCACATACAGAGTTTTTTAATTTTATAAAGTGAGTATGATTCTTAATATCTTTATTATTTTTTGTGTCAGCTGCAATATTAACTATTTCTAAATTCATATATTTATATATACATTATAAACTATAAATCTTGCAGCTGGGTCTCTAAATATAAAAAAAACAACAATAATAGAAAAAATTCTTTTTCCACAATATCTATTTTTGTTGTAGTTGAAATAAATTAGAATTAAATACTGATAAATGATAGAACTTAAAAATGAAAAAATAGCAGTACCAATAGTATTATTTGCTGGTCTTATCTGGTCATTTGGTCCTTTAGTAGTAAGATATATGGATGATCCCAATCTAGTACCGTGGCAGTATATTTTTGGAAGAGGTTTAACGATTTTTATTCTTTTAAATCTTTATTTATATTTTGAGGAAGGTCTAAATTTTTACAAGAATTATAAAAAAGTGGGTAAATCTGGAATAATTGGTGGTTGTGGGTTAGGTGTGGCCATGATTTCATTTATATACTCAATTACAAATACTAGTGCAGCAATCACTTTATTATGTTTAGCTGCAATGCCTTTTTTTACTGCTTTACTTGCATTTCTCTTTTTAAAGGAAAAAATTAGCTTAAATGTATGGATTTCAATATTAATTGCAACAATAGGAATTATAATTATGGCTTTTGGAAATAATGAAAAAAATTCGATTGTTGGATTTATTTTTGGCATTACCTCATCTATTGGCTTTTCAATATTTTCTGTGACTTTGAGATGGAGAAAAGAAACTCCTAAGTTTACTACAGTAGCTATTGCTGGTTTGTTTTGTTTTGTTTTAGCTGCTTCGGTAATATTACTCAAAAACCAACCGTTTTTTTCAACGAGTTATAACTCATCATTGTTCTCTCTTCATGGAACTTTGGTGTGTATGGGAATGATTTTATATGCAATCGGATCAAAAGCAATTCCTGCAGCAGAATTAACTTTATTATCATTGACTGAAGTAATTGGTGGAATTTTTTGGGTATGGCTTCCTTTATTTGGAATTAATGAGGTGCCTAATACAAACACAATAGTTGGTGGATTTTTTCTTTTTATCTCCCTTTTTTATTATAGTTTAATAATGAGATGGAATAAGAGACACATAGCATTAAATTAAAATTTCATTGAAAAAAAAAAATTATATCACTAGTTATCAGATGAAATGGTTAAAAAAAACACAATAGTAAATAGTTGGAATGAATGGGATCCACTAAAACATGTAATAGTGGGTAGGGCAGATGGTACTTGTATACCTGCACCTGAACCTGCTTTAGATGCAAAAGTTCCAGAGGACTCGGACATGAAAGGAAAATTTGGTCCAAGAACAAAAGATACTGTCGACAAAGCAAATGAACTTTTAGACAATTTTTCAAATGTCTTAGAAAAAAGAGGTATCAAAGTCGATAGACCAGAACCAATTAATTTTAACCAAAAAATTTCTACACCAGATTGGAAAGCAGAAACAATGTTTGGTTGTATGCCTCCAAGAGATGTCCTCCTTACAGTAGGAAATGAAATCTTAGAAGCTACGATGAGCTATAGATGTAGATGGTTTGAATATTTATGTTATCGACCTCTTTTAAAAAAGTATTATGAGGAAGATCTTAATATGAGACATGAGTCTGCTCCTAAACCAAGACTGACTGACGCTGATTATAGAAAAGATTATTTATCAGAAAAAATTGGCATACAAAAAAGACTTAAATGGACTGAAGAAAAATTTTTTGTAACTACAGAAGAGGAACCTTTATTTGATGCAGCAGATGTATTAAGGTTTGGAAAAGATTTAATTGTTCAACATGGTTTTACCACAAATCTAAAAGGAATAGATTGGTTAAAAAGACATTATAAAGACCATCGAGTTCACGCCGTAAATTTTCCAGGGGACCCATATCCAATACATATAGATGCTACTTTTACTCCCATTAAAGAAGGATTAATAATTAATAACCCACAAAGAAGATTACCAAAGGAACAAAGAAAACTTTTTGAGAAAAATGGATGGGAAATAATTGATGCTGCTCAACCAGCACACAATGAACCACCACCTCTTTGTTATTCTTCAGTTTGGCTATCAATGAATGTACTAGTTTTAGATCCAAAAACAGTTTGCGTTGAAAAAAGTGAAAAATATCAAGCAGAGCAACTTGATAAATTAGGGATGGAAGTTATTCCGATTGATTTAAGAGATGCATATGCCTTTGGGGGTGGGCTTCATTGTAGTACAGCAGATGTATTTAGAGAAGGAGATTTGGAAGATTACTTTCCAAAACAACAAGGGAATTAATCTTTTTCTAGTTTTTTTTCGATTTGTCGATACTGAATTTTTCCAACTGGCTTAAAGAACTTTCCGTATTATTTATATTGTCAAATTTAGCACGTCTTTCCATCTCTTTTTGTATTAATTTTTGTTCTCTTCTCATTTCCTCTTGTTCTTTAAGTTTTTGATCTTTATCAAATTTTTCTTCCCACTCTCTAATTTTTATATATTCAATTTCTTTTTCTTTATCTTGCTCTTCTTTTAATCTTTTTAATTCTCTATTTTTACGTCTTTGTTCTCTAAGATCTCTTTGATATAGTTCATCTTCTCTTACTTTTAAGTCAATATCTTTTCTATTTTGTTCCTCTTCTCGTATTTTTAATTTTTTTTCTTTTTCTCTCAATTCTTTTGCTACCAGAACTAATTCTTCATCTTTTCTAACTAATCTTTCACTCTCAACCTTTTGTTTTTCATCTTTTAACTTTATTTCTTTTTCTTTTAATCTTAATTCATCTTCAGTTGCTTTTAGTTTATTATTTTCTTTGATTAGTTTGTCTTCCCAAATTTTTAACTCTTTTTTTTCTTTAAAAAAAGAATTTCTTTCCTCAAGTTTTTGTAATTTTATTGCCTTAATTTTACTTTGTTCTTTATTCTTTTTATAATTTGATATTGCAGAGGCAATAGATTTTGTAGTAAAGGAAGCAAGCTTTGATAGTCCATGCTTTTCTTTACTTACTCTAGTTCGCGACTTTTTTTTTGTTTTCATTTTATAAAAACATTATTTCACTAGAGAAATAATTATTATTCAATAAAAATTTTTAAAAAAAATTGATTAAAATTGGGTTTTAAAAGTTACAACCTGTGAGAGATAATTAAATAAGTTAATTATCTGTTTTAACCTGTTCATCCTCTTTTTTATATTTTACACCTTTTCTCTCAAGTATCTCCTTAACCTTATCAGAATAAGGCTCTTCAATGTGTTCTGTCGAAGGATTAAGTTCAATTCCAGCTGGCGTAATTGTTTGGGGCATTGCTACAAATTGAGAGTCAGGATTTTCAACAGTTTTTCTTACTTTCATTCTGTGCATGCCAAAAAAACCAATTATTGAATGAAAAAAAAATAAAAAAACAAAAAATCCATTTGGACCAACTAAATCCATAAATATTGAACATAAAAACGGACCACTCATCGCACCTAAACCAAATACAAATTGAAGACCTGCGCCGGCAGCTACAAATTTTTCTTTTGGAATAAAATCATTAGTGTGGGCTAAAATTAAAGAAAACATTGGCAAACTACAAAATGAAAAAAGAACCAAAAAAATATAGAACCAGGTTTTACTTGTTGCAAGCTCACCTGGTAAATACATCTGTCTAGTAACTAAAATTGTAAAAATTGCAAAAGCTGCCGCACCAAAACTAGAAAAAACTATTACTTTTCGTCGGTCATACATATCTGATATTTTTCCTACTGGAAATTGAGAAATAGCTCCAGATATAGCCAACAGAAATGTTACAATTGAAATTTCTAATATTGTAAAATTCATTGAGGTCGCGTAAACGGCTAATAGGGTAAAAAGTGCAGCCTGTATAGTTCCGTAAAAAAAAGAACTTACCATTCCAAAAGGGGACGATTCATAGAGATCTTTGAGTGTCATAACTTTAATTCTTTTAAATGTTGGTGGTTTCTTTTTAGTTAGCAAAATAGGAATTAGAGCAACTGATGTAATTACAGAAACTAGAATAAAAGGCTGGAAATTTAGAGGGCTACTAAAGTTTAGTAAAAACATCCCAATTCCCATTGTTCCATAAAGTATGACCATATAGATGGATAATACACTTCCTCTATTTTTGTTACTTGATCTATCGTTAAGCCAGCTCTCAGCAACAGTGTAGATACAAACCATACTTATCCCAGTGAGAGCTCTTAAAAAAAACCACACTAGAGGATTGACAATAATCGAATGTATTAAAATGACCAAAGATGACAATGATGCAAATGCGGCAAAAACTCTGATGTGTCCGACACTAGATATAATTTTGGGAATAGTTGCTGCACCTACAAAATATCCAACAAAATATCCCGACATCATGAAACCTGTTGATGTTAAACTGAATTCCTCTTGTACTGCCCTTACCCCTAAGAGAGAACCTTGAAAGCCATAAGCCATCATAATACATCCCATACCTAAAAATAGTGCCCAAGAATTTTTTAAAACTTTGTTCATAAAAGCCTGTAACTATTCGCGATGTATTATTAAATCAAGTCTTAATTGTGACAAGTTTAATTTTTTCTTAATTTCAGAAATGAGTGTATTGCAAGAGTAATAACTATAATTGCTCCGCCTTGAAGTGTTTCTATACTAGGTTGCTCATTTATAATAACCCAGACCCAAATAGGCCCAATAATAGTCTCTAGTAAAAAAAAAAGATTAACTTCAGCTGCAGTTATAAATCTTGGGGCAATAGTCACTAGCACAAATGGTATCGCAACACACAAAATGCACATTAGTGGAACAATAAATAAATCTCTATCTATAAGCACAAAACTCTCGATAAAAAACAAGGCAAAGGAAGCAACAAATAATTTACCTACTACAGCTGCAGGTACTAAGTTTTTTGTTTTAGCAGACCTAATTGTAATAGCTCCTAAAGCTAAACCAAAAGCAGTTATAAAACCTAAAACATCTCCATAAAGATTTCCAACTTTTAGAGAGTCGAAAAAAATATAAATTATAGCAAAAAAAGTAATTATTATAGAAATCAATGTTTTACGATCAGGTGGCTCCTTTAAAAAAATAGCTCCAAGAATTGCAGACAACATTGGTGCTGTTGCAATCATAACAAGAGTATTTGCAACATTAGTATTTTGAATTGAGACGACAAAAGTAATATTCGTTATGCTAAATGTTACGATATATATTATTCCATGAACACCAGAGTTAAAAAGAATCTTAAAAAAATTTAGTTTGTAAATTAATAACATTCCAAAAAAAACAGTAAAAAAAGGTATGATACCTCGATAAAAAACCAGACCCCAAGTATCAAGATTTGAAAGTCTTATAAATAATGAGTCTGGTGTAATAAACATTACAGCTACAAAAGCAAGTAAAGACCCTTTTTGCTGATCAGTTAAACTTTTCACGCTTTAAGCTCTTTCCAAAAAGTTTTAGCAAGATTAATTTTTGAGATATCGTAAAAGGTTTTTAATCCAGTAGGAGAGGTAATATTAATATCTCCGTTAAGTTTTTGATCAATAAAATCAATACCAGCAAAAAAAATATTCTTCTTCTTTAGATCTTTTCCAATAATATCGGATATTTTTTTTTCATTTCTTGTTAAATTAATACTTACTGGCTTAGCGCCTTTACTCATATTGCTTAAAAATGACCCTTTTTTGGGAATTCTTGATATAGCTCCGTATACTTTGCCATTAATTATGAATACTCTTTTATCTCCATACTTAATCTTAGGTAAAAATTTTTGGCACATTATATAATTATGCTTTTTTAAGAATTTACTTATAAATTTAGATCTAAAAATCTTAATATGATGAATATCGTTGCCACTGAAGCCGTGAATGGGTTTTATTACAATTTCCTTATTTTTCTTAAAAAAATTTCTAACTTCACGAATATCCTGAGTAAATATTGTTTTAGGCATAAATTTTTGATAATTGGCGGAATAAAGTTTTTCAGAAATATTTCTAATTGAGGTTGGATTATTAATAATTTTTACATTATCTTTAATTGTGTCTAAAATGTAGGTTGATGATATGTACTCTAGGTTAAAAGGGGGATCTTGCCTAATTAATATAAATTTACAGCTGGATAGATCCAATTTTTTCTTTTTTAGGATTTTAAATGAACTTTTTTTTTTATACTCAAATTTAATAAAAAAACCATTAGCTAAAACTTTTGAGTTCAGTATTGATAAATTTTTTGGCTCATAGTAGAAAATTTGATAATTTTTATTTTGTATTTCATTTGCTAAAAATATAGTTGTGTCCGTTAAAGGATTGAGATTTGTTGGATGATTTCCTTGAATAGCAACTATCTTATTTGTCATATAATTCATTTAAATCTTCATTTTTAGAAAATTTACTTATCATATGATCAGCATTTGTAGTTCTATTATTGATGATCTTTTGCAAGTGGCTTAAAAATATAACCTCATTTCTTCCACCTTTATTAAGAATATCCCTTTTCTCTAATCCTTTTTTTGATAAATCTAATAAAGTTGATGACCAATAAAAAAGATCTTTACCCATTAGTTGAGTATTGAAACCTTTATGAGGCGCTTCTAAATAAGCATTTATAATTTTATCTTTATCCCACTTAGAGACTAATTCGTAAACTTCATTTAGATTCCCGTAAAGTAAGCCAACAAAAAAAGCTGGACCTGAACACAAACAATCCCATCCGCAAGTATCCATAGACCTTACTTCTATATATTTTTTTAATCTATTTTCTGTAAATATCGTGCTTAAATGAGTAGATAAATCGTTTTCAGAAGGAACTTTATTATCTATTTCCTTTATTTCTCCATTCATAAAATCACTAAATTTATAATTTTTACCAGAAATATATTTTAATCCATCCTGAATAAATAAAATTGGAAAGTCGATTATGAAATCAGCATATTTTTCAAAATCTAAATCATCGAAAAATATTTTCGGCAATCCCCCTCTCGAGGTGTTTTGCCAAACTTTAGAGCGATAAGATAAGTATCTCGTTTGTTTTTTTTCGACTATAGAAGAATTAGCAAATAATGCTATCGTGATGGGGACAATTGAATTAACAATTCTAAATTTTTTAATAAAATCCTCCTCAGAACTATAGTCTAAATTTATTTGAGTTCCACACGTTCTATACATCATATCCAAACTTAAGCTACCCCCCAGAGGCATATCCTTGGTCATTAATTTATACCTTTGCTTTGGATTATTTGGTATTTCATTAAGTTTTGAGATTGGATCAAACCCAGCACTGACAATATTTATTTTAAGTTTTTTTGTAACTTGTCTTAATTCAAATAAATAATCCTGAGATTCTGCACAACCCTCATGAATATTGCTAAGCTTATCACCAGATAGCTCTATTTGATTACCTGGTTCTAAAGTGATATTTTTTTTTCCTTTATTTAGACCTATGATATTATTTTTTTCAATAATTGGGTTCCAGCCAAATTCGGTAAGAGCTGAGAACATCTCTTTTATTTTTAAATAGTCTAACCTTTTATTACTTTTATCATCGAATAAAAATTTTTCATGTTCAATTCCAATCTTAAAATTTTTAGTTTTTTTGAAACCTGAAATAAAATATTTTATTATTTCATCTTTTAAATCAATCATATAAATCAAAGCTATTATTTTATTTTAAATTTAAAGTAATGAATATGGTTTTCTCGAAAAAACTTTCTTAACCATTGGTTTAAAAAAATTGAGTGGAAAAGATTTATAATTAGGATCAAATGAATTTTGATCATATTTTTCACAAAAATCTTTGGTAGCTTGATAGTATTTATGTTTTTTATATTTATCTCTTTTATTTTTGTCTCCTCCTAAATGATGGGCGTAATAGAACATCTGGAATTCACCATGCTTTTCAATTATCCAGTGAGTTTTTTCAGATACGTATGGTTTTAATATTGCCGCAGCATACTCAGAATGGTTCATTGGAGCAAGCTCATCTCCAATATCATGCAACAATGCAGCCACAACCATTTCTTCATCTTCTCCATTCTTATAAGCTCTTGTTGCACATTGAAGTGAGTGTTCTAATCTTGAAACTTGATAACCTTCTAAAGTTTCTGTTAAACTCGACATAAACTTTAATATTCGATCTGCCGTTTTGCTGGCAAAATTTTTTTCATACCTATCTAAAAAAAGATAATCATCTTTTGTCCCATTCTTCATTTCTGTAAAACTAACTTTTTTCATAAATTAATTATTTGATGCTGTACTTAATAGTGAAAGCTGAGTAACCTTATTATCTCCAAGTTCATCAATTGGCTTAACGGGATAGTCACCAGTAAAATAATGATCTGTGAGTTGAGGATAGGTGGGGTTTCTTTTATCAAAACCTACTGCTCTATATAAACCATCAATTGATAAAAAAGTTAGGGATTTAGCACCAATGTATTTTCGAATTTCTTCGTTATTTTTATTTGCAGCCAACAGCTCTTTCTTTGTAGGAGTATCAACTCCATAGAAGTCAGGAAATTTAATTTCAGGACAAGCTATTTTCATGTGGATCTCTTTTGCTCCAGCATCGTAAAGCATCTTTATTATTTTGTGTGATGTAGTGCCTCTAACTAGAGAGTCATCTACAAGAATAATTTTTTTATCTTTAATAGTTGATTGATTTGCATTTAATTTCAACTTAACCCCTAAACTTCTTATTTTTTGAATTGGTTCTATAAAAGTTCTTCCGACATAGTGATTTCTTGTAAGTCCTAATTCAAAATTCATACCAAGATGTTGAGCAAAACCAAGAGCTGCAGCATTACCTGAATCTGGGACAGGAACAACTATATCTGCATTTAATTTGTTTTCTCTAGCTAGCTCCTTACCAAGATTTTTTCGATGTTCATAAGCACTTTTGCCATTTAAAATACTATCTGGTCTTGAAAAATAAATATATTCAAAAACACAAGGCCTTATTTTTTTGAGAGGAAAAGGTTTGATACTTTTGATTTTGTCGTCTTCTATGATAACAATTTCACCATTATCAACTTCCCTGACAAACTTGGCACCAATTATATCTAAAGCACATGTCTCTGATGAGAGAACATAACTATTATTTAGTTTACCAATTACAAGTGGTCTTATTCCATAAGGATCCCTAACACCTATTAAAGCAGTTTGAGTTAACATTACTAAAGCATAACCCCCTTGAATCTGAAATATTGCATCTACGATTTTATCAATAGTTTTTTCTCTTTTTGATCTTGCTATCAATTGAACAATCGTTTCAGTATCTGAAGTTGTATAAAATATAGCTCCTTCATCAACTAATTTTCTTCTCAATGAAATTGAGTTTGTGAGATTACCATTGTGTGCAACCCCAATACCACCCGCATTAGTATCAGCAAAAAAAGGCTGTATATTTCTCAAACTATTTTCACCAGTGGTACTGTATCTATTATGACCTATTGCGTAACTTCCTTTCAATTTTTTTAGTAACTTCTCTTTATTAAAATTATCTCCAACTAGACCAAATCTTTTTTCTGAAAAATAATGAGAACCATCAAAAGTCACAATCCCACATCCTTCCTGACCTCTATGTTGAAGTGCGTGTAGACCTAAAGCAGTAAGTGCTGATGCATCTTTTGTATTACTTATGCCAAATACTCCACACTCCTCTTTAAGTTTTGGATCATAGCTCATTAATTTTTTCTTTAGAATCTTGATAAGTTTTTTCATTTGGAAATTCTTTTAACAAATAATTACTACCTTTTTTCAAATATGGGAAGATATATGATTTATTGTTATTAATGGGCCATTTATCATAGTTATAAACAATATGCACCGCAGAGAATATAAAAACTGCAATTACGTAAGATCTTACGAATCCAAAAAAAAAGCCAAATATTCTGTCTAAATTTCCGAGTCCTGTATATTTAATAGCTTTGCTAATCCCTTTACTTATTAACAAAATTAGAAAAATTATTATTATAAAAATACCCAATCCTAGAATTATATCTAAAATATATTCATTATCTATCATGTCTTTTACAAAAGGTTTTACTCTTGGAAAAATGATTAAAGTTAAAATATAAGCTAATAACCACTTAGACATGGCTAATACACTTAAAACAAATCCTTTTATATAGCATTTTATTAAAGATAATATTGTTATTGTTAAATAGAAAAGATCTAAAATTGATATTGAATTATAAAACTCTTTTAATATTTCCATTCTAAGTATTATTTTTCAAAAGGCTTTATCAATAAGATTAGCGAGGGCAACAATGTTAAAACAGATATCATGGCAAGTAACATCGCAATACCTGTAAAAACACCAAAATAAATTGTTGGAATGAAATTAGATAAAACCAAGATTGAAAAACCAAATACAATTGTTATAGACGTATTTAAAATTGCTTTACCAACTGTTGAGTGACAGACTTTAATTGTCTGATTATAATCTTTTATATTATTGAATTCTTCTTTAAAACGATAAATGTAATGAATACTGTTATCTACAGCTATACCTATAGTTATAGCTGCGATTGTAATCGTCATCATATCCAGAGGAATACCAAGTAGACCAATTATTCCTAAAATAAAAAACGCTGCTATAAAATTTGGGACTACACCAATTAAAGAGAGTTTTACATTTTTAAAAAGAATAATAAACATCGCAAAAATGCCAATCATTACAAGTCCTAAGGTTAAAATTTGAGATTTGAATAAACTTTGTAATAAATTGTTGAACAAGATTAAAACTCCAGCAAGTTTAAATTCTTTTTTTTCGAAACCTAATTTATTTTGTAAGTCATAATTTATTTTATTTATTAAATCATTTCTTCTTAAGTCTTTTTTAGAGTCTATTATTCTTAGATTAATTCTAGCTTCATTATCTTTTATAGAAATGTATGGATCAACAATTTCTGTTCTTATACTCTCAGGAATTTTAGAATATAGAACCCCCATTTCTAAAGTTCCTAATGGCTTGTTATTATTAAGCAAAGTTGCAACATCGATGATTGAAGAAAAGGACAAGACCTTACCAATTTCTGGAAGGCTGTCCAAGTAATTATGGACAGATGCAATTTTGTCAATTTTATCTTTTGTAAACCAATATTTTTCTTCGTCATTATCGTTATTTTCATCATCCCAATCTTCAAATTCATCATCATTACTATCAGTAGTATTTCTTGGAAATTTTAATATTACCTCTAGTGGAGTTGTACCACCTAACTTTTCATCAATAAGTTTCATACCTTTATAGATTTCAGTTTTTTTACTAAAATAATTTATAAAACTGTTCTCAACTTCAAGACGAGTAATACCAATGACACTTAAAAAAATAATAATTCCAGTAATAAAAAAAATTGTTTTTCGATAATCTTGAGAGATTTTAGAAAAAAAAGATGTTATTCTTGACTCTCCATATTTTGAAAGAGAAACATTTCCTTTTGGAACAAAATTAATAAGTGTCGGTAGCAATGTGAATGTGATGACAAATGAAGCCACCAAACCCATTGTCATCATCCAACCAAAATCTATTATTGGTTTTATTTGACTGAAAATTAAAGATAGAAAAGCAATAATTGTCGTCAGTGCAGTATATAAAATTGGCCAAAACATTTTTTCCGTTGTAAGAATTATGATATTTAAATTGCTTTTATCGGGAAAATCTTCTCGCAGTTGTAAAAAACGTGTACTCATGTGAATATTCATAGCCATTGTTAAAATTAACATTAAAGCTATAAAGTTTGATGAAATAACCGTTACTTTCCAGCCCAGTAAACCAAGCAGGCCTGTCATTATAATCACAGAAAAAAAACAACTACTTATTGGGACAAGTATCCAAATTATTTTTTTAAAAATATACCACAATGTTGCAATTATAAATAAAAGTACTCCCAATCCGAAAACAGCAATATCATTTTTAATGAATGTCATCATATCATCAGCAATCATAGGAATACCACCCAAGTGAATTTTACCTATATTCTCATAGCTTTTAATCACATCTCTAATCTCAAGAATATTTTTATGATTTTGTTTTTTTATTTGATCTTTATAAATTTCGATTTCTTCTTTCGATTTACCTTGAATATCTTTTAAAAGATTATTTTTTTTTAAATAAACGATTATTCCACTTGTTTTGCCATCTTCGCTAATAACAAAGTTTCTAAAAACTGGACTACTAATGATTTCTCTAAATCCTCTGTCTTTATTTACATCATCATCTTTAAGAGTTTTAAAATTTTCTAATCTTTCCTGCAATGGGGCTTCTGAATTATTTAACAAGGGAATATCTAATAAAGTTACTACACTATGCACCCACTCTAAACTTTGAATTTTATATTTTAAACTTAAGAGATTATTTATCGATGTATCAGTAATCATGCCCTCTTTTGGTGTATAGGTTAAAACTAAAAACTCTTTTGATCCATATCGTTGATTTAATTCTTGAAGATATTTAAGATCAGGGTCACCATCAATTAATAAGGTTTCGGATGAAGCATCCAATCTGAAGTCTTTTGAGTAATATCCAAAGCTTAATAAGGCAAATATTAAAAGGATGAATACTATCTTTGGATTTTTTAAGATAAAATTTTGATAAAATTGGGCGAACATCTACCCAATTATATTTGAATTTAAGTATTTTGAGTATCTTTAAATTTAGTAAACATCGCCTCAAATTCAAGGAATACATTTCCTGTTGGGCCATGTCTTTGTTTACCAATTATTAATTCAGCTAAATTTGAAACTTCATTCATCTTTGCTTGCCATTCAGCATGTTCCACAGTTGCGGGTTTTGGCTCTTTATTTTCAAGATAATACGATTCTCTATAAACAAACATAACAACATCAGCATCTTGCTCTATTGAGCCCGACTCTCTAAGATCAGATAATTGTGGTTTTTTATTATCTCTTTGCTCTACTTGTCTCGATAATTGTGAAAGAGCTACAACTGGTACAGACAACTCTTTAGCTATAGCCTTTAATCCTTGAGTAATTTCTGAGACTTCTTGAACACGTCCTTCTTTATAATTTAAGGTTCCTCTCATTAATTGAATATAGTCAACAATAATCATATCGAGACCATGGATTCTTTTTATTCTTCTTGCTCTGTTACTCATTGCAGCTATAGTTATTGCAGGCGTTTCATCTATATAAAGGGGTAATTCAGAAATATTTTTTGATGTTTCTATAAACTTATCGAATTCCTCATCTGAAATTCTTCCTCGTCTTATATCATTTGATTTAATTCTTGACTGCTCTGCTAAAATTCTAGTTGATAATTGTTCGGATGACATTTCTAAGGAAAAAAATACAATACTAGATTTTTTTCCACTTTCTTGAAGTTTTTTTGAAGCGTTAAAGGCTATATTGGTTGCCAAAGCAGTTTTTCCCATTCCTGGCCTTCCAGCAATAATAATTAAATCGGATTTATGTAGACCACCTAACCTATCATCCAAGTCTCTTAAACCAGTGGGTACTCCAACTATACCTTCTTCATTTTTA